>QGUU01000233.1 GCA_003242525.1 Pseudomonadota bacterium
GCGGCGCGGGCTGCGCCGAAGCTGGCGCTTCCGAGGCGGCTGAGGTCTCCGTTGTTTCGGTAGGTTCGGCCGATTGGGCAGGGGGCGCGGGCACGCGCAGGTTCCGGTCGCGCAAAGCGATTGCCGTCGAGCCGCCGACCACCGCCACGACGACGGCAAGCGCGACAATTCGGCCGTATCCAAACCGTCTCGCGGGAGGCGTCTCGCGCAGCCGGGCGGACTGCCCGAGCGGACGGTCGATCTCCTTGCCGAACTCGTTCAAGCTGCAACCCCTGCCCCCGGTCTCCCCTGCTTCCGGTCACTCTGCCGGGAGTGCGAACTCCCGGCAGCCAGGACCCGGATCTTCCCAACCGGAGCTGCACGCCTCACTGGTTGAAAACTGCCTTCTGAGGGTTGGGCGGGAAAGCAGGGTCGGTCTTCTCCCCGCGCAGCAACTGCAGCGCAAAGGCCAGCTGCAGGTCGTCCTTCGGGTCCGGCGGCACATAGGCAGCGGAGCCGGAACCCTCCTCGCTCTCCTCGGGGCCCTTGATGTGACCCTTGAGGCCGGATTCGCCACGGGTCACGTCGCGTCCCTGCAAATCCGGCGGAAGCGGCTGCTCCACCTTTATGTCGGGGGCGATGCCCTTCCCCTGGATCGACTTGCCGGAGGGGGTGTAATAGAGCGCCGTGGTCAACCGCAGCGCGCCGTTTTCACCGAGCGGTATGATGGTCTGCACGGACCCCTTGCCGAAAGACTGCGTGCCCACCACGGTGGCCCGCTTGAGGTCCTGCAACGCGCCCGCCACAATCTCCGAAGCGCTCGCGGAACCGCCATTGATGAGGACGATAAGCGGCTTGCCGTCAATGTCGTCGCCGGCCTTTGCGTCAAAACGGGTCACATCCTTCGGGTCACGACCACGCGTGGACACGATTTCACCGCGATCGAGGAAGGCGTCCGACACGCTGACGGCCTGATCGAGCAGACCGCCGGGATTGAGCCGGAGGTCGAGCACATAGCCCTTCAGCTTGTCGTTTGGCACCTGCTTCTTGATGTTCGCGATGGCGTCCTGCAGGTCGTCATATGTCTTTTCGGTGAAGGACGCGATCTTTATGTAGCCGACATCATCCTCGACCCTGTACTTGACGGCCTTGACCTTGATGATGTCGCGGACCACGGACAGCTCGATGGGCTTGTCGGCGCCCTGGCGGATGATGGTAAGCTTGATGGGCGAGCCCACCGTTCCGCGCATCTTGTCGACCGCCTCGTTCAGGGTCATGCCGTTGACGTCTTCGCCATCAATCTTGGCGATATAGTCGCCGGCCAGCACGCCCGCCTTGGCTGCCGGCGTGTCGTCGATCGGAGTGATGACCTTTACCAGGTTGTTTTCCATCGTGACTTCGATGCCGAGGCCGCCGAACTCTCCCTTGGTCTGCACCCGCATGTCGGCTGCCTCGTCCGCATTCATGTAGGACGAGTGCGGATCGAGCGAGGTGAGCATGCCGTTGATGGCGTTCTCGACAAGCGACTTGTCATCCGGAGGCGTGACATATTGTGCCCTGACGCGCTCGAAGATATCGCCGAAAATCGCCAGCTGCTTGTAGGTGTCCGAGCCGGCAGCGTTCGCTGACGAGGTTGGCGTGCCATAAACAAGGCTCATGGCGGATGCGCCCATCAGCGCACCGGCAAGCAAGAGCGAGAACTTCCGCATCATTCAAGTCCTTCCAGAGACACGGTCCGCCCACCATGGGGCTGGATCGACGGGTTTTCCATCCTTGCGGAACTCCACATAGAGCTCCGGGGTGACACTTCCATTCTGCGTGGCTGCGGCGCTTGCGACCCTTGCCTCGCCCATCGCACCGACCGGCTCGCCCGCGAGCACCGTTTGGCCAGACGCGACGCTCAACATGTCCATCCCCGCCAGCACGACATGATAGCCATCGCCCGCATCGAGGATCAAGAGTTGGCCGTAAGAACGAAAAGGTCCCGCGTAAAGCACGTGTCCGTCCGCCGGCGCCGTGACGATGGCTCCCGATTGTGTCGCCAGCATGTCGCCTTGCATCACGCCGCCGTTACCGTCCTTGTCGCCGAAATGCCGCTTGATCTTGCCTGTTGCCGGAAGCGCAACCTGGCCGCGGAGAGCGGAAAACGGCACTGATTCGATGAGTTGATTCGCCTCGGGTACGGGCAGGAGGGCGAAGTCATCTTCCTGCGCGAACCCGTCTGTCCCAGCCTTCCGGCTGGCTGCGCCTCGCGCCTTCTCGGCCTCGGCATCCAGCGCCGCAATGAGTTCTTTCAGGCTTTTGGCGCGTGACGCAAGATCGGCTGCCTTCTTCTGTTCCTCGGCCAGCGCGGCCTCCGTCTCGGCCTGGAGCTTGCGCTTCGCCTCCAGGAGCATGGTCAGGCGGCGCTTCTCCGCCACCTGTTCTGTGACTGCGGCGGCAAGCCGGGTTCGCTCCGCCTCGATGGATGTCGTCACGCGTGACAGTTCCGCAAGTTCGGCAGCCAGCGCGTCGGTCTCACGGCGAAGCTCCGGCACGACGGCGCCAAGCAGAATGGCGCTGCGCACCGACGAAAGCGCATCCTCCGGCCTGACCAGGATGGCGGGCGGAGGGTTCACGCCCATGCGCTCCAGCCCACCCAGAACTTCCGCCAGCACATCCCGCCGCCCGGCCAGGGAAGTGCGGATCGCTTTTTCCTGACCTCTCAAGTCCTCAAGCCTGGCTCCGATCTCCTCGATGTCCTGACCGAGCTTCTGCTCGGTCTTGGCCGACTGGATCAGCGCCGCAGTGATCGACGCGCGGTCCTTCCTGACCGTTGCTATGTCGGCTGCGAGCCTGGCCAGCCGCTCCTTGGACAGCGTCACCTCGTTGACGACCTGTTCGTATTCGGCCCTCTTGCTGTCCGGATCCCTGGCCGGATCGGGCGCGTCCTCGGCGGTCGACGGGGAAAGTGCGGCCAGCATCAGGGACAGGGCGGCAAGCATGCCGCGGACCAAGCAACCTGCCGGTTTGCGCCTTTCTGACATGGGCCTCGTTCTAGCTGCGGCTTCGTTAACGAATCATCAACCATGTCCGCGCGCCGCATCCTTCTATGTCAGTTCAGATTAGGGCGAAAATCCATGCGTGCAGCGTCAGCTTCGATGATATGGGTGACCCGCTAGAATTGTCGTGGCACGGTAGAGCTGTTCGCCAAGCATGATGCGGACGAGCTGGTGCGGCCAGGTCATCGCGCCAAGGGAAAGGACGAATTCTGCCTGGTCGCGAAGCGAGGCGTCGTGTCCATCGGCCCCGCCAATCGCAATGACGGCGCTTTTTCGCCCCGAATCGCGGAGAAGACCCAGTCGCCCTGCGAATTCGTCGGATGAAAGGTTGCGGCCGCGCTCGTCGAGCAGCAGCAGAACTGTCCCCGCCTGGAGGTGATTCTGGAGCGCCCTGCCTTCTTCGCGGCGACGCTCGGTTGCCGTTTGTGCCCTGCTTTCCGGTGTCTCGGCGATGCCCGCGAAATCCAGACCAACCGGCGGTCCGCTCCTGGCGAAGCGCTCGAAATAGCGGTCAGCCAATTCCCTTTCGGGGCCGCTCTTCATTCGGCCCACCGCATGGACTGCTATCTTCATGCCAGCCTTCAGCAGCCGAGCCACAGGCTCAGTGCAGGGTTTCCTCGTCCAGATCCGGCGCCTGCCACATCTTCTCGAGATTGTAGAATTCGCGGACCTCGGGTCGGAAGACATGGACGATGACATCGCCCGAATCGATCAGGACCCAGTCGGCGCTTGCCAGCCCTTCGACGCGCACGCCGCTGAAGCCGGCGTCCTTGAACGCCTTGAGCAGGTGGTCGGCTATGGCTGAGACATGCCGGTGCGAACGACCCGAGGCGATGACCATATAGTCGCCCAGGCTCGATTTTCCCTGAATGTCGATGGAGACAATGTTTTCGGCCTTGGAGTCTTCCAGACTGGCAAGAACCGTGTCGAGGGCCCGGGATGATGCGTCTCTGACGCTAACCCCGGCCGGCGAAGGCGCGATATCGGCCTTCTTCCGAAGTGCTGTTCTCAGTGTTTTTCCTTTCGCTGCAAGAACAACCAAATCACCGTGAGTTCAGGTGACGGTGTTTAGATAGGCAGAGTTCGGTTCCAGTTTCAAGACGAAGCGCGAAATGGGGGTTCACAGTTTGTTTCCCGGCTGGCGACCGGTGGTCGCATTGGGGCCATTCTGCCCGTTCCGACCTTTTCCGCCGAAGACGTAGCGGCGGCGACACGGTCGGTCAGGAGGGGCGCTGATCTTCCTCGGTCGTGAATGCAAGATCCACCGGCAGCGGGGCCTGCGCCGTCATTGGCGTGAATTCGCCGGTTTCGGCCGTTGGCACCGGGCGGGTAGTGATTACGCGCCCGGCCACAAACAAGGCATAGGCGAGTGCGATCACCACCGCGACATAGATGAAGGCCTGCGTGCCCCAGACGGCCGAGAGGCCGGTGACGATGCCGGGCACGACGAAGCCAGAAAGCGACCAGGCGAACAGCAGCGACGACGAAAGCGCCACAAGTTCTTCCTTGCTGGCGCGGTCGCCGGCATGGGCGCTTGCCAGCGAATAGACGCTTTCGACGGCACCATCCCACAGTAGATAGACGACCAGAAGCAAAACCAAAGGCCCCCCATCGAGGCCAAGCGCGGCAAGGCCGGCGGCCGCAGCCATTGATGTGGAGCCGATCAGCACGTAGCGGCGGTCGGTCCTGTCGGAGAGCCAGCCCAGCGGAAACTGCAGGAGCAGGGTCCCGATCGGCATGGCCGCCATAAGCAGGGCCACGTCTCCCTGACTGTAGCCCTTGGCGGTTGCGTGGATTGGCGCGAAGCCGGAAAGCGACATGGAAAGCCCCCCGACCGCCAGCATGCCCGCAAGCCCGACGGGCGAAATTCGCCATGCCTTGGCGAGGGCAACGGAGGCCGCCGTGGGAGGAGGCGGTTGCGTGAGGCGGGTAAGCCCCACAGGCAGTATGGAGATGGCGGTGAAGGCGATGCCGATCAGCGGAGCGGCGGCCGTTTCGATGTCTATCAGCGCCAGCGTGTAGTAGCCAAT
>QGUU01000234.1 GCA_003242525.1 Pseudomonadota bacterium
TTGTCGAAGGCGGTGGACGTCGACGCGGCGCCCGTGCCGCTGACCTTGAGGCTGAGTACCGAGGCGTTGTTGCCCGAGGCGACAGTAAACGTCTTGTCGAGCATTCCGGTCTTGGCGCTGCCGCTGTCGATGAGGCGGGTCTTCGTGTAGTCGACGTCGATGGTGCCGGTCGTGACATTTCCGCTGGAATCACGATTGTAGGAAGTCATGACCGTCAGATTGCCCGAGCCGGTCGTCTTGAGCAGGTTGGAACCGGCGTAGTTCGCACCGGCGACGTTGTCCTTCAGCTGGGCCTGAAGCGTTTCGATCTCGGTCTGGATCTTCGCGCGGTCCTCGGCGCCAGCCGTCTTGGCGAGCAGAACCTTTTCCTTGATGCTGTCGACGACCTCGATGGCGGATTTCATCGCGGTATAGGCGGTGTCCACCTTGCCGGCACCCAGGCCAAGCGCGTCCTGAAGAACGGAATTCGCCTTGTTGTCGGAGCGCATGGTGGTGGCGATCGACCAATAGGCGGAGTTGTCGGAGGCTTCCGCGACGCGGTAGCCGGTGGAAATGCGTGACTGGGTGGTTTCAAGGGCCTTGTTGGTGGCCGCCAGGCTCTGCAGCGCAGTGAGCGCAGAGGTATTGGTCATGATGGATGCCATGATTACACGTACCTTTTACATGGAAACTGACTACATACCGGCCCGACCGGTATGACGGTGCGGCATCATGCCAATGATCGCAGAAACGCGATCACCCGCCATCTGTGAGCGCATAATGTCCGCAAGTTCCTACCAAACGGATAAGACCCAGGGTTAACGTGTACATTTTTTGCACCGGCTTCATGGTTGAGCGGCCGCGCGGGAGAGGCGCGCCAGCGGACAACAGCTTCGCGCAATCCAGATCGGTCTAGATGTGAGGCGGCCTGATATTCAGGCAGCGCACGATCCGCTGTGAGGGGACCAATGCCGCCAGCAAATATCGCCCGCAAGGCAGAAGCCGAGCCGATTGCCAGCCGTCGCCCAGTCGAAGCCGGACTTGTCCGAGGCGCAGAAGCGCTGCTGCAGGCAATGGCCAGCGGCACAAGCATTCCGCTTCCGACCGGACCGCAAGACTGGGGGCAGAGCCGCAAGGCGGTCAAGAAGGCCGCACGCCTGATCAGGCAGGCAACGGAGGCTCTTGACGCGCGGCGGTACAAGGCGGCCGAAGCGCTGCTCGACGAGGCCATCGCCCTTCTTGAGTCGCCACCTTCGCAATTGTGGTTCTACCGCCTACTCGCTGCAGCCAAGGGGGCAAACTACGAATATGTGGTCAACAATTATCCGCGCATCCGCGCGCTCGCTTCCGGTCCGGAGGAAGTCGCGGTCGCAGACCGGATCTGGATAGACTGCCTGGTCGCCGGCGGCTTTTTCCGGGAAGCCCTGCAGGAGGCGGAGAAGCTTTCTGCCGGCAGTGCCGTCACGGCCGCGTCGCTGAGGCCCGTCCTTGGTGTCATCCATGCGCGGCTCGGCGATCTGCCCAAGGCCATCGCAATCCAGAAATCGGCCCTGGAGGACGACCCCGGGAACGTGCTTGCCCGCTGGAACCTCTCCATCCATCAGCTCGAGGCGGGAGATCTGCCTGAAGCCTTCGAGAATTACGAGGCGCGTTGGGACTGGCACGACTTTCCCTCCGAGCGGCGGACATTCGACATTCCGCGCTGGCAGGGCGAGGAGCCCGAAGGCAAGCGCATCCTCGTGTGGCGGGAGCAGGGCATCGGCGACGAAATCCGCTTTGCCGGGGTTCTGCCGGATCTTGTATCCGCGGGTGCGCAGGTGACCTTCGAATGCAGCCCGAAACTTCTTCCATTATTCCGGAATGCCTTTCCGGAGGTGGAAGTGCGCGCGGAACAGCCTGCCCCGCAGCGCCGGGCGCGCGACTACAGGGACTTCGATTTTCAGATTCCCGTCGGCTCGCTTGCGCGGCATTTTCGGCCCACGGTGGCAAAGATGCAGGAACGTTGCCGGCCATGGCTCAAGCGTGATGCCGAAATAGAAGGCCGCCTGCGTGCCGACATGAATGCTGCGCCCCATGAGCCCGTGATCGGCCTATGCTGGCGGTCGGCCAACCGCAACCTGCAGCGAAATCATCACTATGTGCAGGCGGAATATCTGGCGCCGCTCAAGCTGCTTGGCGCCACAAAGTTCATCTGCCTGCAATATGACGAATGCAGCGAAGAGCTCGCTTCGATGCGGGACCTTGGCCTGCCGATTTATGAGTTCTCCAGCATAAACCAGACGAACGATCTCCTGTCCGCCTCCTATCTTGCCGGTGCGTGCGATCTGGTCATCTCGGCCGGTACGGCCACGGCGGAGCTTGCGGCTGGACTTGGGGTGCCGACGGTTCTGTTCGGAATTCCCCGCTCCCAGATCCAGCTTGGAACGGATGGGGTGCCATGGCATCCGGCGACCCGTTTCCTGCCGCTTAACCCGGACGATCCGATCGGCGTCGCCAAGTCCGTCCTCTTCCAATGGAAAGAGATCGCCGCCTGGGCCAGTCAGGTGACGAATGCGGACCGGCAGGGCGACTGGACGCTATCCTTCCCCGGGGCCTGAAAGGCAGCCTGCGACGAGCACCTATCGGGCGCCCGGCTCAACCATTGTGAGTCGTGCGCCAAACCGGACTAGGTGAACGAGCGCACCAGCGAGCCGACGAGCAGGTTCCAGCCATCGATCAGCACGAAGAAGAGGATCTTGAACGGCAGCGAAACCACTGTCGGCGGCAGCATCATCATGCCCATGGCCATGGTGATGGTGGCCACGATGAGGTCAATGACGAGGAACGGCAGCACGATCAGGAAGCCGATCTCGAAGCCGCGCCGTATTTCCGAGATCATGAAGGCCGGCACCAGGATGCGCAGGTCGATCGACTCGGGAGAGACCTGCTGGCCGCGCTCGCGTGCAAGGTCGGCGAACAGATCAAGGTCCTTGTCGCGCACATTGCGCAGCATGAAACCGCGGAAGGGCTCGGAAATCTGCTCCAGCGCCTCGACCTGGCCAATCTGATTGTTCATAAGAGGCCGTACGCCATTGTTCCACGCCTGGTCGAAAGTCGGCGCCATGACATAGAAGGTCATGAACAGCGACAGCGAGATCAGGATCAGGTTGGCGGGGGTCGACTGCAGGCCGATACCTGCTCGCAGGATCGAGAAGGCGATGACGAAGCGGGTGAAGCTCGTCACCATGATGAGCAGGCCCGGTGCCACCGAAAGCACGCTGAGGAGCCCGAACATCTGGATGATGTAGGCGACGGTAGTGCCGTTCGCCTGGGCGATGCCACCCAGATCGATCTGCTGCGCTGCTGCCTGGACCACACC
This sequence comes from Pseudomonadota bacterium, assembly GCA_003242525.1. Taxonomy (GTDB): domain Bacteria; phylum Pseudomonadota; class Alphaproteobacteria; order Rhizobiales; family Rhizobiaceae; genus Mesorhizobium. The sequence continues at coordinate 3,338 of QGUU01000234.1, forward strand.
GGCGAGCAGAACCCAAAGAGCAAGAACAAGTCGGTTCATTCGAACAGCAGCGTCCGGATCAGGACGTCCTTGGCCTGCCCGCCGCTACGGATCGCCGCACGCTCCCGGAGGTCGGCCTTAAGATGCTGGTAGCCGCTGGCACCCTCCACCTGGTGCAGCTTCACCGTGCGCATGAAGGCCAAAATGTCCTGGTGGATCGCTTCCTTCATCTCCAGCGATTGCGGCCTTTCGAACAGGATCGAAGCGTCCATTCGCACCCAGACGTCCGCTGGCGCGGCCAGATTGGTGGTGATCGGAGCCAGGTCCACAAGTACCGGCCCTTCCGTCACAGCAGACTCTTCAGGTGCGAGTTCGGCCTTGTCTGCTTCGTGGTCAGCCTGCGCCGGCGGCGGCGATGGCGGTGTTTCCGAACGTTTCAGATAGCCGCCTGCGAACCAGCCAATGCCCACCGCCGCGGCAGTCATTGCCGCGAGCATCCCTAGCTGCACCGCTATGGAGGGGCTTTTCGACGCCGCCTGCTGGTCGGTTTCCGTCAGAGCCATCCCATGCCCCTTAGAATGGCAGGATCTGGTCCAGCACCTGCTGCCCATAGGCCGGTTGCTGGATTTCCGATACCCGGCCACGACCGCCATAGGAAATGCGCGCCTCGGCGATCCGGTCGTAGGAAATGGTGTTCGCCGCACCGATGTCGGACGGGCGCACGATACCTGCGATGGTCAGTACCCTGAGTTCCGCATTCACGCGCACTTCCTGCGAGCCCCTGATCATGAGGTTGCCGTTCGGCAATACGTCGGTGACGACAGCGGCCACGTTCAGGTCCAGGTTCTCCGAACGCTCGATGGCCCCGTCGGCATTGGTCTCGGTCTTGGAATCGATCGAGGCGGCCCCCTTGCCTGACGTGCTGAAATCGTCCCAGCCGAGGTTGGCGCCGAAGCCCAGGGCGCGCTTCGAGGTGCGGCTGCGGTCGTTCTGGTTTTTCAGACGGGCGCGGTCATTGATCTTGATCTTCACGGTCAGAATGTCCCCAACCTGCAGCGCGCGCGGGTCGGTGAACAGCCGGCTCTGCCGGTCGTTCCAAAGCGAAAAGCGCTTGACCGGCTTGGCCGGCGCCTCCGGGTACCGGTAGGCAGCGACACTTCCGGTTTCGATGCCGGACCCCACCGGCGAAAGCGCCGGTTCCTTGTTGACCTCGCTAAGGTTGGAGGCGCAGCCGCCCAGCAGGCCGGCGAGCAGAATGACGGGTAGTTGACGTTTCATGAGGGGTCCACACGGCGCGCGGCGCTTGCCATGATGCCGGTCAATGTGGCGGCCGCCTTCGTATCCATTTCGTTGAGGATGATGCCGGCCTTTCGTGGCTCCAGCTTCATCAGGATTGCGGCGGCAAGTTCGGCATTGACCGCCGCCAGCCGCTCGGCCGCAGCGTCCGGCTTCATATCGGCATAGATGTTGACGACGCTATCCTGGGCGCGGGCAAGAAAGACCTCCCGCCGTTTCAGCCAGGATTCATAATCGGCGCGTTTTTCCTCCAGCGCCTCGATGCGCCTGTCGAGCTCTTCCTGAAGCTTCTTCAGTTCCGCCGCCTGAAGGGCATAGCGCCGGTCGCGCGCGGCGTCGGCAATGTTTGAACAGAATCGTTCGATCTCGCTCTGACTTGCCGCGTCCGGGATGGACGGCAGGGTAGCGACGGGCTTCTCGCGTTCAAGCTC
>QGUU01000235.1 GCA_003242525.1 Pseudomonadota bacterium
TGTATCTGGGGGTGTGCCCCCCCCGTGTCGTACGCCCGTGCCGTGTCCGGACCGTTTCCCCCTACCCCCCCACCGCCGCCGCCTGCCTTTCCAGGTCGGAAAGCAGGCCCTGATGCAGCGCACCGCCAGCAAAGGCGTGCTGCATGACCGTGAATCCGATCAGCAGGATGATGAGGATCAGGCCGCCGCCGAGTGCAGGCTGTGCGATGTCGTTGTCGAGCATGCCGGTGACGGCCATCCAGGACCCGACGAGCCAGACCAGTATCATCACCCAGCTCGGGATCAGCATGATGGCCCGGTCATAACCGCGTATGCTCAGCATCACGATGAGGCACAGGCCCGCCAGTGCCGTCGCTGCGAAGGAAAGCCGCGCGATGCCGGCCGCCACCGGCGGATCGATGATGGCTACCCCCGCTATCAGCACCAGGCCTAAGATCCAGGCTAGAGCGCCGTAACTGAAATGGCCGTGCCAGCGGTTGAGGTTGAGATAGGCGAACAGGAACACGACCAGGGTTGCGGCGAGGGCAACTTCGGAGGCCGCACGCCACATCTGCTCGTTTCCGGGTGTGATTTCTATGATCTTGGTGAGAAAGCCGAAATCGACGCAGATGAAGGCCAACACCGCCCAGGCCAGAGCAGCCGTTGCCGGGAACATGGAGGTTCCCTTCACGACGAACAGGATGGTGAGGAACAGGGCAAGGAGTCCCGCGATACCGATGACTATGCCGCGATAGAGCGTGTAGGAGTTGATGGTGTCCTTGTAGGCGTCGGGTTCCCACAGATAGACCTGAGGAAGCTTAGGGGACGCGAGCTCGGCGACGAATGTGACGACAGTGCCCGGGTTCAGCGTCACGCGGAACACATCGGCATCGGGACTTGCCTGGCGGTCCAGGGCAAAACCTTCCGAAGGCGTGATCGCGGAGATGCGCGTCGAGCCGAGATCGGGCCAGAAGATGCCCGAATTCACCATGCGGAAATGCGGGGCTACGATCAGGCGGTCGAGCTGCTGGTCCGTGGTGTTTGCGAGCGCGAACACCGCCCAGTCGCCGGTAGAGCGCTTGTCATTGGCTTCGACCTCGATGCGTCGAACAATGCCGTCTGCGCCAGGTGCGGTCGACACCTGGAAATTCTCACCCTGGTTGTGGTGTATCTCCACCGCCCTGGACAGATCGAGCGCCACGTCGTCGCGCGCGATCTTGATCGGCTCCACGGCGAGGGATGGCCAGGCGGCGCACAGGAGCATTATCGTCGCGAGGACGAAGGCAGGCAGCGATCGTAGTCTCGCGCTAACAGTCAAAATCAACCCTTCTTGCCGAAATCCGGATTGTCCTCGATGATCCGTGCGTACAGATAGTGGTCCTGCCACGCGCCGTTGATCTTCAGGTAGGACCTGAGCAGTCCTTCGCGCTGAAATCCGGCTTTTTCAAGCACTCGCATCGAGCGGACGTTGTCGGGAATACAGGCAGCCTCGATGCGGTGCAACCGCAACCTGTCGAAGGCGAAACGCACCAGGACGTTGACGGCGTCGGTCATCAGTCCGCGGTTGGCGTAGCGTTCGCCGATCCAGTAGCCGATATGGCCGCTCTGGGACACGCCATGGCGGATGTTGGCAAGGGTGATGCCGCCCGCGAGCTTGCCGCTCTCGCCTTCAAAGATGAAAAAGGCGATCGCCGTACCCTGGGCATAGTCCTCGCGGTAGCGGCCGAGGCGGTGGCGCCAGCTCGTGCGCTCGAGTTCGTCCGGCGCCCATCGCGGCTCCCAGCGCTCAAGGAAGGCGCGACTTTCCCTCCGCAGTGTCGCCCATGCCGTGTAGTCGCTGGCCACGGGCACCCGCAACATAACCTTGCTGCCTTTCAGCACCGGCATGTCTCGGCGGAAGAAAGGAAGCGCGAACACGGCCTGAAACTGCTTCAGACGGCGAGTCTGTGAGCCATCGGTCGCGGGCCCGGCAAGGCATCAAGCACGGCCTCATAGGGTGCCAGCGTCCCGACTGGGCCGACAGCCGTCAGTGTCGGCTTGGTCGAGAAAAGTCGCGACGAAAGATCCGTCAGCCGGTCCACGGTGAGCGCCCCCAGCCTGTCCATCAGTTCTTCCTTTGGAATTGGACGGCCGAAGAGCAGGAGTTGGCGGGCGATCTGCGAGGCCCGGCTGGCCGGGCTCTCCGCCGACATGATAAGGCCGGCTCGATATTGCGCCCGGGCGCGGTCCAATTCCTCCTGGGTGATCTTTTCGCCCGCCCGCTCCAGTTCGCGGATGATGACCGGGATCAGCCTGCCGAGATCTGCCTGGCCCGTGGCTGCATGTACGCCGAAGATCCCGGTATCGGAAAAGCCCCAATGGAACGCATAGACCGAATAGCACAGGCCTCGTTTCTCACGGACCTCCTGGAAAAGGCGGGACGACATGCCGCCCCCCAGAACCATCGAAAGAACCTGCGAGGCATAGAAGTCGCGCACATGATAGGCGCGTCCTTCAAAACCCAGCACGATCTGCGCATCCATCAGGTCGCGGTTCTCGCGAAAGTCTCCGCCGACATATTGCGCATAGGTCGGCGGCGCCGCCTCCGCCTTCGATCGGAAGCGTCCGAGGCGTTTTTCAACTTCGCGCACGAATTCGTCGTGCCTGATATCGCCAGCGGCGACCACCACCATGCGATCGGCGCCGTACTGACGTTCCATGAACTCGTGCAGTTGCCTGGAGGTGAAGGATTTCACCGTTTCGGGCGTGCCAAGAATCGATCGGCCAAGTGTCTGATGGCGAAACGCCGTCTCGGTGAAGCGGTCGAAGACGATGTCGTCCGGCGTATCGTGCGCGGCGCCGATCTCCTGCAGGACCACATGCTGCTCGCGCGCCAGCTCGTCGGGATCGAACTCGGAGTTCTGCAGTATGTCGGAAAGGATATCCACCGCCAGCGGCACATCGTCCGATAGCACCCGGGCGTAGAAGGACGTCGTTTCCACGCTGGTGGCGGCGTTGATCTCGCCGCCGACATTCTCGATCTCCGAGGCAATCTGGAAAGCGCTACGCCTCTTGGTGCCCTTGAACGCCATGTGTTCGAGCAGATGGGCGATGCCATGCTCGTCGTCGCGTTCGTTGCGGGCGCCGGACTTGACCCACACCCCGAGAGCGACGGATTCAAGATTTGGAATGGTTTCGGTGGCGACAGTCAGGCCGTTCGAGAGACGGCTTACCTCAACACCCATATGGACTTTACTCCCTGCGCGCGGCCGCTAACGCGCAGCTCGCGCGCGGTGGCTGATATGATCTTCCAACATTTTCAAGTCGGATGGAAGTACCGTGAATGCTTCGTCGGCTTCCATCAATCCGGATAGCCACGCCGGCAGGGCCGGAGAGATGCCGCATGCGGCCTCCACCGCTGCCGGAAACTTTGCCGGATGCGCGGTGCCCAGCACCACCATGGGAGTCACCCCGGCAGGTTGGCCCGCCGCCACATGCACGCCGGCCGCCGTGTGTGGGTCCAAAAGGTAGCCGCTCGCCGCCAGTGTGGAACGGATGGTTGCGGCGACTTCTCCGCTCGTCGCGCGCCCGGCATCGAATTCGTCCCGGATGCGCTGCATGTCCGGGCCATCTATGGCGAAGGCGCCGGACTGCTTTAGCAAGGCCATGTAGCGCCGAACCGTCGCGGCATTGCGGCCCGAGGCTTCGAACAGAAGGCGCTCGAAATTGGAGGAAACCTGGATGTCCATGGACGGCGAGGTGGTGGGGACGACGCCTTCCATGCGGTACTCGCCGCTGGCGAGGGTGCGCGCCAATATGTCGTTGTCGTTGGTGGCTATGACCAGCCGCTCGACAGGTAGCCCCATCCGCTTGGCTGCATAGCCGGCGAAAATGTCGCCGAAATTTCCTGTGGGCACCGTGAAGGAAACCGGTCTGTCCGGCGCGCCGAGCGAGATCGCCGAGGTGAAGTAATAGACGATCTGGGCCATGATCCGCGCCCAGTTAATGGAGTTCACGCCGGAAAGCGCGACGCGATCGCGGAAGGCATGGTCGTTGAACATGTCCTTCAGCAGACCCTGGCAGTCATCGAAATTGCCCTCGATCGCCAACGCATGAACATTGGCCGCTTTCGATGTGGTCATCTGTCGCTGCTGAACAGGGGATACCCGCCCATGCGGGAACAGGATGAAGATGTCGGTCCGCTCCCTGCCGGCGAAGGCTTCAATGGCTGCGCCGCCGGTGTCGCCCGAAGTGGCGCCCACTATGGTGGCGCGGCGGTCGCGCTCGGCCAACACATGGTCCATCAGCCGCGCCAGCAACTGCATGGCCACATCCTTGAAGGCGAGCGTGGGTCCGTGGAACAGCTCCAGCACGAAGCGGTTTGGACCGAGCTGGACCAGTGGGCACACCGCCTCATGACGAAAAGTCGCATATGCTTCTCGCACCAGCGCCTCGAACGCCGCCGACGGAATTTCCCCTCCCAGGAAGGGTGTCAGTACGCGTATCGCGATATCGGGATAGGGCAGGCCACGCATGGCGCGGACTTCCTGCGCCGAAAACTGCGGCCACTCCTGCGGGACGTAAAGGCCGCCGTCCCGCGCCAGTCCGGCAAGTACCGTATCGGAAAATCCCAATGCGGGCGCCTCGCCTCGGGTGCTCACATATTCCATGCTGGCTGATCCACTCCTGCCCGATAAATGCTGCTGCAAACGGTGTTTTTTGTGCGCAACCTCAGTCGCATTTTTGCCTCCGGGTTGCTATAGGACACCGGCTTTGCCAGAGGGAAGGGCACTTCATGCTGTTTCATGCCTTCAACGGTCGCTTTTTTGCCGCTGCTGCAATTGCCGGCTTCATGCTGGCCGCCGCCGGCTGTCAATCCAGCGACCTCACGTTGGGCATGGGGGGCGACAAGCAGGCGGCCAAGCCCCAGGAAGCCGGAAAGGTCACGGCGAGTTCGCTGAGGGCCTATTGCCCGAGAGTGACGCTTCGGGAAGGCACCGCCTATTTCAATACCTATGGCAGGGGCGGTCGGGGGAGGGCTGGTGGCGGAGAAGGCCGGCAGAA
>QGUU01000236.1 GCA_003242525.1 Pseudomonadota bacterium
GCCGGTAACTGCCGACGACAAGGCGGGCATGGCTGAAGTGCGGGCCAGCAGCCCGATACCGATCGCAGCCGGTGAGAGCGAAGCCACGCGTTACGCCTTCCGTGATCTCGCCGTGATGAGGGCAGCTGACATATTGCAGCCAGATCCTGCCTTTTGCGGTGGGATTTCCGAGGCAATGCGAATCAGCACGGTTGCCAGCGCCTTCAACCTGCGTTTCGCTCCGCATTTGTGGGCCGGCGCTCCCTGCTTCTTCGCGGGGCTGCATGTCTGCGCGGCTGCTCCAGCCTCCTTCATCGTGGAATACTCGCTCGGCGCCAACCCAATGATCCACAACCTCGTCGAAGAGACTGTCGAGGTGAAGGACGGTATGATAGCGATCCCCGAAAAGCCGGGCCTGGGCTTCACGATTTCGGAGAAGTTCCTGGAGGCGCACGTACAACGCTGCTGACAATGAAAGAAAACACGCTGCTTGCGGAACTGGCCGCCTACCTCTTTTCCAATTGCGACAGCGCCACCGGGCGCACGCCGTCCGAACGGGAACTCGCAGAGCATTTTTGCGTCAGTCGCGGGCAGATACGCGAGGCGTTGGCGATCCTGGAGGCGATGCGTATCGTGGAGCGTCGCGCCAAGTCGGGCATATATGTCGACACCAGCCAGGCAAGCGTGGAGGCGATGGCGCTGTTTGCGCGGGCCGGCCTGCCGCTTGATCCGGTCCAGATCTACGAAACAGTGGAACTGAGAAAGATCCACGAAATCAAGGCGGCGGAGCTCGCCTGCGCGCGCGCCACGGAAGAAAATTATGAAAGGCTGCGCGAGATCCTCAAGGAATCGGAAGAACGGCTCGCCGCGGGTGAGGACCTGGCCCGCCAGGACCGTGATTTCCATCTCGAGATCGTGCGCGCCACTCAGAACAGCGTGTTCTACCGTGTCTGCAGCGTCTACTACGTCATGGGCGAGCGGAGGCTGCCGGTCTATTTCAACGATCCCGAGCGCGGCCGGCGCTCGCATGCCGAACATATCCAGATCTATGAGGCGCTGCTCAGGCGTGACGGCAATTTGGCACAGGCGCTGATGAGCGCGCATCTGCAGGGGGCTGAGAGCTACTGGAAGGGGCTCATCCACTCAACCGGGCCCGAGAGCAATGTGGGCCGGGCGATGGAAATTACATAGTTTCTATGCCGACGATCTTCTCGACCCATACGCTGCATCCGCGCGCCACTGCAATGCTGGCGCAGGCCGGCGAGTTAAGGGTCGCCAGCGGGCTCGATGCCGCCACGCTGACAAAGGAGGGGCGGGACGCCGATATCGTCATAGTGCGTGCGCCGCTGCCCGAGGGTCTTTTCGCCAAGGCGCCACGGTTGCGGGCGGCGATCCGCCATGGAGCGGGGCTGGACATGATTCCCGTGGAAGCGGCGACCGAAGCCGGCGTGCTTGTGGCGAATGTGCCTGGCGTCAATGCACGCTCGGTTGCCGAACATGTGTTCTTCGTTTCAGTCGCGTTGTTGCGCCGGTTCCGCATGATGGACCGCGACCTGCGGGAAAAGGGCTGGCTGGCCGGGCGGGCATATGCCGAAGGCAACCATGATCTTGCTGGCAGAACGATCGGTATCGTCGGCTTCGGCGCGGTCGGGCAGGCGGTGGCCCGCATCGCCGTATACGGCTATGGCCTTGATGTCCTGGTAACCACGCGCAGCGTCAGGCCTGCCACGCAAGGCTTGCGCTTCGTGCCGTTGGAGGATCTGCTCGCCCTCAGCGACATCGTTGTGCTGTGCTGTCCCCTGACGCCAGAGACGCGGGGCCTGATGGATGCGGCACGCCTGGGCCGGATGAAAAGCGGGGCCCTGCTGGTCAACGTCGCGCGCGGCCCTGTCGTCGATGACGAAGCGCTGCTTGCGGCGCTGCGGGCCGGCAAGATCGGTGGCGCGGCACTGGATGTCTTTTCCGTGCAGCCGCTGCCACCCGACCATCCCTATCTGTCGCTGGACAATGTGATCGTAACTCCGCACATGGCGGGCATCACGGAAGAATCCATGCTTGCGATGGGAACAGGAGCCGCTTCAGAGGCCTTGCGTGTCTTGGCTGGCGAATTGCCCGAAAATCTGTGCAATCCGGAGGCCGTGGAACGTTATCGCGGGCGGTTTGCCCAGGCGTGAGGCCGTCCGGCCGGCATCGCCTCGCGAAGTGCGCGCGGCTGACGGCCGGGCGCTAGGCCTGCAGGATTTCCTCTGCGGTCGCGGCCATTGCCAGCAATCGGCGGTCGCAGCCGCTGCGGCCGATCAGCATGAGGCCTACGGGCAATGCGCTTCCCTGCAAGGGCAGGGTTATTGCACAAAGGTCGAACTCGTTGGCGATACGGGTGTTTCTCAGCAGGAGTCCCTCCGCGTGGTCGCGTACCTTTTCATCGGCCATCTCGGCGATCTGCGGTGCGAGGATGGGCACGGTCGGAAGCAGCAGTGCGTCGAAGCCTGACAGGCGTTCGTCCAGGGCTGCGGCAAGCTCCCCACGCCGGCGAAGCGCGCGAATATAGACCGGCGCCGGAATGGAGGCCGCCCGGGAAAGTGGGCCGGACACATGCGGGTCCACCGACAGGCTGGCGCCGCTATCCAGCCAGTCTGCATGGATTTCGGCCCCTTCCATGGTTGGAATGGTGGCATGAAGCGAGGTGTCGCGCATTGCCGCCAGCAGGTCTTCGATGGCGATGTCTTCAATTCTCGGTCCTGCAGCGCCCAGCCTGCTTATGGCGTTTTCGAACGCTGCCTCAACCTCGGCCTCCATGTCACGAAAGAGGACGCCACGCGGTATCCCAAGACGCAGGCCGGAAAGCGACAGCGGCTTGAGCGGTTGTGGGTCCATGCCCGACATGACTGCATCGGCCGCGGCGCATTCAGCGACCGTGCGGGCGAGCGGACCGATGGAGTCGAGCGAAGGTGAAAGCGGGAATGCACCGGCCAGCGGCACGCGGCGAGCGGTCGGCTTGAAGCCTACTACGCCATTCAGCGCCGCCGGAATGCGCACGGAACCGGCGGTGTCGGAGCCAATGGCAATGTCGCTTGTGCCTTCCGCCGCCGAGACGCCAGCGCCGGAGGAGGAGCCGCCGGGAATCCGCGCGGGGTCGGCGGCATTGCCTGGCGTGCCTGTGTGCGGGTTGTCGCCAATGGCGGTGAAGGCGAACTCGGTCATGGCGGTCTTGCCGAGGATGATGGCGCCGGCGCGCCGCAGGCGCGCTACTATGGCTGCATCTGTGGTGGCCGGGGCTGCGTTGCGGCGCATGAACGAGCCGGCCAGCGTCGGTTCGCCGACCACGTCGAACAGGTCCTTGATCGAGACGACGGCGCCATCGAGAGGCCCGAGCGTCACCCCTGCCTTCCGGCGGGCATCGGCGGCATCGGCGGCGGCCCGGGCGGCTTCCGCATAAAGCTTCGTGAACACGCGTTCGTCGCTCTTTCGGGCCTCAAGTCGTCCCAGAATGTCTTCCAGCCGGTCGCGCGCGCACGCCATCGGTACTTGCCTCTTGCTGATCCATCCTTTGGCGCCCTGCTTGGCATGTGGCGCTCCCGACCGCAACAGGCGCCCAGGAATGGCCGATGCGTCCAAGTGCTCGCAACGGCGGGAAGATCGAGGGCCGACACGACCATCCGGCGCCGGTAGGCTGGGCGCCGAGCCGAGGTCCTTGCAGGCCTGGAGTAAGGGTAGCCGACAGACAGCCCGTTAGCTAGAATGCCTGCCGCCGGTTCGATTCACCGAAGCATTTCACGTTCGATTGTATAACCCGACCCCTTGGAATGCTCTTCCAAGTTGGGAAGGAAAGTGGAGCCAAGCATGCCTTACACACCCGCCGAGAGCCGCTATTCCACCATGATCTACAATCGCTGTGGCCGGTCCGGTCTCAAGCTGCCTGCGATCTCGCTCGGGCTGTGGCACAATTTTGGCGACGACACGCCACGCAACGTCAAGCGGGCAATACTGCACAAGGCGTTCGACCTCGGCATTACCCATTTCGATCTTGCCAACAATTACGGCCCGCCGCCGGGGTCGGCGGAACAGGCTTTCGGCGAAATCCTGCGCACGGACTTTGCCGGCTATCGTGACGAGTTGATAATTTCGACCAAGGCCGGCTATGGCATGTGGCCTGGGCCTTATGGAGAATGGGGAAGCCGCAAATATCTCCTTGCCAGCCTGGATCAAAGCCTCAAGCGCATGGGGCTGGATTATGTCGACATCTTCTACTCACACCGGTTCGATCCCGACACGCCGCTTGAGGAAACCTGCGGTGCCCTTGATCAGGCGGTGCGATCGGGCAAGGCGCTTTACGTTGGAATATCCTCCTACAATTCGCAGCGCACGCGCGAGGCTGCGGACGTTTTAAAGCGCCTCGGCACGCCCTTCGTGATCCACCAGCCAAGCTATTCCATGCTGAACCGGTGGGTGGAGGAGGACGGGCTGTTGGACACGCTGGAGGGTCTGGGCGTCGGCGCCATAGTGTTCACGCCGCTGGCGCAAGGCATGCTCACCGACAAATATCTCAACGGCATTCCCGAAGGCAGCCGCGCGAGCAAGGGCAAGTCGCTGCGCACGAGCTTCCTGACCGATGAAACCCTTGCCAATATCAGGGCGTTGAACGAGATCGCCCAGCGACGCGGGCAAAGCCTGGCGCAGATGGCGCTGGCTTGGGTTTTGCGGGGCGGCCGGGTTGCCTCGGCGCTGATCGGCGCCAGCCGGCCGGAGCAGATCGAAGATTGCGTCGGCTCGCTCAAGAAGCTCGATTTCACCAGCGAGGAGCTTGCCGAGATCGACCGCTATGCACGCGAGGCGAATATCAATTTGTGGGCAGCCTCGGCGGAACGACCCGGGCCATCGCGGCATTAGGTCGTCGGCAGGCCTGCAGGCTCAAGCGGCTCTCGCAAGGCATTTGGCGCAGGTGCCGCGGAATTCGATGACGGCTTTCTTGGGCGCAAAGCCGGAAGACCTGAGCCAGTCGTCCAGCTTGTGGCCTATCGCATGGTCGGAGAATTCCGT
>QGUU01000237.1 GCA_003242525.1 Pseudomonadota bacterium
CCGTAGTGTTGTAAAAGAGACATGAAGGGGGCCGGGCACCCTGCACGCTTGCCGCACACGCGCCTGGGTGGCGGAACGCGAGTTTCTCAACACCGTGCGACAAGCTGGCCCGCCCGCTACGCTTCGCCCTTGGCGAAGCCGCGAGAAGCGGTTATGTGTCGAACCGCGTGGTCCCGTAGCTCAGTAGGATAGAGCGGCAGATTCCTAATCTGTAGGTCGCAGGTTCGATTCCTGCCGGGATCACCACTACTCTGCATCGTTTTTCACGCGGCGCACTGGCGTGCGGACCCTCGACGCGTCATTATGTGACGGTGGCAGTTGGCGGATGATCGCCGCGCCAAAGCTTACGCGAGGATTTCGCAACTTGATCTCGCAGAAGGCCAAATATGCGCTCAAGGCGGTCATGGCCCTTGCCAGGTCCGATGCCGGGCAGCTCGCCATAAGCCAGATTGCCGAGGACGAGAACATCCCCAAGAAATTCCTTGAGCAGATCCTCCTCGATCTCAAGTACCATGGCATCGTTGCCAGCCGGCGCGGCAAGGCGGGAGGGTATGCCCTGTGCAAGTCGCCGGAGGAGATCACCTTCGGCGAGATCCTGCGCATAGTGGACGGGCCGGTTGCCCCCCTGGCCTGCCTCAGCCGCATAGCCTACCGCCGCTGCGCCGATTGCACCGACGAGGCAGATTGCGAAGTACGCCGGGTCTTCGCCTCGGTCGCCGAAGCAACGCGCGCCATCCTCGACGGAACATCGATCTCGGCGAGCCTGCGGCCTCGCGAGAAGAAAATCGGTTCCCTTCTCGCTGGCTGAAGCGGACGGATTACCTTCATGGAGCGGAACATTGGGAAAGCCTGAGCATTTTTAATCTCTATCGAACCGGTAGAGTATGCCTGTTTTCGAACAGGAGGCAGACATGACCCTCAATCGCAGATCTCTTTTCCTCTCCGCCGTGCTTGCCGCAACGGTCCAGTTCGGCGCCATAGGCTTTGCCTTCGCCGACATTACCCTCCTCAACGTTTCCTATGATCCGACGCGCGAACTCTACAGGGAATTCGACGCCGCCTTTGCTGCGAAGTGGAAGGCCGATACGGGCGAGACCGTAACCATCCAGACCTCGCACGCCGGTTCCGGCGCGCAGGCGCGTGCGGTCATCGACGGACTGCCCGCGGACGTAGTCACCCTGGCGCTCGAAGCCGACATCAATGCCATCGCCGAAAAGACCGGCAAGATCCCGGCCGACTGGCGCGGCAAGCTGCCCAACAACAATGCGCCCTATACCTCCACCATCGTGTTCCTGGTCCGGAAGGGAAACCCCAAGGCAATTCAGGACTGGGGTGATCTCATCAAGGACGGCGTTCAGGTCATCACGCCCAACCCCAAGACCTCCGGCGGCGCCCGCTGGAACTTCCTTGCGGCCTGGGCATGGGCCCGCGCGCAGAACAATGGCGATGACGCGAAAGCACAGGAATTCGTCACCAGGCTGTTTGAGCACGTTCCCGTCCTGGATACGGGGGCGCGGGGCTCCACCAACACCTTTGCTCAGCGCGGCATTGGCGACGTGCTGCTCGCCTGGGAGAACGAAGCCTTCCTGGCGCTGGACGAACTCGGCCCGGACCAGTTCGACATCATAGTCCCCTCCATCTCCATCAGGGCGGAACCGCCGGTGGCACTGGTGGACGGAAATGTCGACGCCAAGGGTACCCGCAAGGTGGCCCAGGCCTATCTTGACTATCTCTACTCGCAGGAGGGCCAGAAGATCGCCGCCAGGCATTACTATCGCCCCTTCCAGACCGAGGGCGTCGATCCTGCCGATCTGAAGCGTTTCTCCGACCTGCAGCTCGCAACCATTGAAGACTTCGGTGGATGGAAGGAAGCGCAGCCCGCCTATTTCGGCGATGGCGGCATTTTCGACCAGATCTACACTCAGGGGCGGTAACATGACGACTGCCATTGCGACGGCAGGGTGGCGGTTCAGGAAGCCAAGCGTCCTGCCGGGCTTCGGCCTGACGCTTGGCTTCTCTATTGCCTACCTTTCCCTGATCGTACTGATCCCGCTGGCGGGCGTGGTCTGGCGTTCCGCCGAACTCGGCTGGGCGCAGTTCTGGTCGATAGCCACCGATCAGCGCACGCTCAATGCTCTGAGAATGAGCTTCGGGGGCGCGCTGGTTGCGGCAATGGTCAATGTCGTCTTCGGGACACTCGTCGCCTGGGTTCTGGTCCGTTATCGATTTCCTGGTAAGCGCATCTTCGATGCCATGGTGGATCTGCCTTTTGCCCTGCCCACTGCAGTGGCGGGCATTGCCCTGACCAGCCTTTATGCGCCGAACGGCTGGATCGGCAGCCTGCTGGCGCCGCTAGGCATAAAGATCGCCTATACGCCGCTGGGCGTTGTGATGGCCATGATCTTCATCGGCCTGCCTTTCGTAGTGCGCACCGTCCAGCCGGTGATGGAGGAGATCGACAGGGAGGTGGAGGAGGCTGCTGCCACGCTCGGCGCGCGCCGGCTCCAGACTGTCCGACGTGTCCTGCTGCCGGGCCTTGCGCCTGCGATCCTGACGGGCTTCGCGCTCGCTTTCGCACGGGCTGTGGGAGAATATGGATCGGTGATCTTCATCGCCGGCAACATTCCCTATGTTTCCGAGATCGCGCCGCTGCTGATCGTCATCCGGCTGGAAGAATACAACTACGCGGCGGCGACCGCCGTGGCCACGGTCATGCTTGCCATTTCCTTCCTCATGCTTCTGGTCATCAATCTCATCCAGGCATGGAGTCGCAGGAGGTTCGGCTATGGTGCTTGACATCCCTGCCGACCGGAACGTGGCACCGCGCTCCGCGGTAACGGAAAGCCCGCTCACGCGCATGGTGCTCATTGCGCTCGCCCTTGGCTTTCTGCTGCTGTTCCTGGTCCTGCCGCTGCTTGCGGTCTTCGTGCAGGCTTTCGCCAAGGGCGTCGACGCCTATTTTGCCGCCCTTGCGCTGCCGGATTCGCTGGCCGCTATCAAGCTGACGCTGCTCGTCGCCGCGATCGCCGTGCCTTGCAACCTGGTCTTCGGCGTGGCGGCAGCCTGGGCCATCGCCAAGTTCGAATTCAAGGGCAAGGCCTTCCTGATCACGCTTGTGGATCTGCCTTTTTCGGTTTCCCCCGTGATCTCCGGCCTTGTCTATGTTCTTCTGTTCGGTTCGGGCAGCCTCCTCGGACCATGGCTGACAAGCCACGGCATCCAGATTCTTTTCGCCGTTCCGGGCATCGTTCTAGCCACCATCTTCGTGACCTTCCCCTTCATCGCGCGCGAACTCATTCCACTTATGCAGGACCAGGGCACGGCAGACGAGGAAGCGGCTCTCTCGCTGGGGGCGACGGGCTGGCAGACCTTCTGGCGGGTGACCCTGCCCAATATACGCTGGGGCCTGCTTTATGGCGTTCTTTTATGCAATGCGCGCGCCATGGGCGAATTCGGCGCGGTTTCGGTCGTTTCGGGCCACATAAGGGGCCTCACCAACACCATGCCGCTGCATGTCGAGATTCTCTACAACGAGTACAACTTCACCGGGGCTTTCGCGGTCGCGTCGCTGCTGGCGCTGCTGGCCCTCGTCACCCTCATCATGAAGACGCTGCTCGAGTTGCGCTATTCGCGAGCAGGCTCCCTTTCCACCCCTCACTAGGAGCGGACGCATGGACCTTTCCATTCGCAAGGTGTGCAAGCGGTTCGACGGCTTCAACGCGCTGGACGACGTGTCGCTCGACATCGGCTCGGGCGAGCTGATCGCCCTGCTTGGACCTTCCGGTTCCGGCAAGACCACCTTGCTGAGGCTGATCGCGGGACTTGATCTGCCCTCGGGAGGCCAGATTTTCTTTGCAGGCGAGGATGCTTCCCGCAGGAGCGTTCAGGAGCGCAATATCGGTTTTGTCTTTCAGAGCTACGCCCTGTTCCGCCACATGACGGTGCTGGAAAATGTCGGCTTCGGCCTGAGCGTCAGGCGGGGACCGGCCAGGGTTCCGGCAGCCGAGATCCGCAGGCGCTCGCTCGAACTTCTCGACCTGGTCCAGCTTTCGGGGCTGGAAAAGCGCTATCCGCATCAGCTTTCCGGTGGCCAGCGCCAGCGGGTGGCCCTGGCGCGCGCGCTGGCCATCGAGCCGAGCGTGCTGCTACTGGACGAACCTTTTGGCGCACTGGACGCCAAGGTGAGACGGGAATTGAGAAGCTGGCTGCGCGACCTTCATGACCGCACCGGCCATACCACGGTTTTCGTCACCCACGACCAGGAAGAGGCGCTTGAACTGGCAGACCGCGTGGTGGTCATGAGCCAGGGGCGCATCGAGCAGGTCGGCACGCCTGATGAGATATACGACCGGCCGGTATCACCCTTCGTCTTCAGTTTCATTGGTGAATCGAGCAGCCTGCCGGTCCGCGTGGAAGACGGACAGGTCTGGTTCGAGGACAGGCCGATCGGCATCCCTGCTGGCGAGGTCGCCAACGGGGCCGCGACGCTCTATTTCAGGCCGCATGACGTCGAACTCCTCCACGGCTGCGGTGGATGCTTGGCCGGGACGGTCGTATCGAGTCGCCGCGTGGCTGGCGCTAGACGGATCGACCTTTCGATGGGGGCCGGCGATGTCATCGCGGAGATCGAGGTTCCGGCGGATCATCCAAGTCTCGCAAAGGGGCGGATAGCCTTCCGGCCGACGCGCTGGCGAATCTTTCCAGCCAGGGCCGATGCGGCACCGACCACGGGTAGCGCCTCCTCAGGCGCCGCATTGCCGAGGCTCGCGCTTACCGGGTCCTGATCGCTACGAAAGAAGCGGCTACAAGCTGTGCTTCTGGCAAAACCCGGCTCATGATACCTTTGTCCGGCAGCAAGGCGGGCGAGAAACGCATGCACGGCCGGACATGACCTTCGACCAGATCGCCATTCTCGTCCTTCTGGCCGGCATGCTTGCCGCATTCGCCTCGGAGCGGCTACGCACCGAGGTGGTTGCCTTGGCAGGTTTGGCGATCGGCTTCGCGCT
>QGUU01000238.1 GCA_003242525.1 Pseudomonadota bacterium
CGTGTGGGAGTGTGCCGTGGGCCATTTTTGCCGGGGGGACGGATTTTTTCCCGGCGCTCGGCAACCGTCCCGTCAGGGAAAACATGCCGGACATCAACGGACTGGATGAGCTCCGGGGCATCACCGCCAGCGCCAGCCATTGGCGCATCGGCGCACGCACCACCTGGACCGACATGGTTCAGGAGGAACTCCCGGCGGCCTTCGATGCGCTGAAGCAGGCGGCGCGGGAGGTTGGTTCGGTGCAGATACAGAATGTTGCCACTGTCGCCGGCAATATCTGCAACGCATCTCCCGCCGCAGACGGCGTGCCTGCCCTGCTGGTTCTGGGCGCCGAGGTGGAACTGCGCTCCATGGCGGGAACCCGCAGCATGCCGCTGCGCCAATTCATTCTCGGCAATCGCCGGACCGCCCTTCGGCCCGATGAGATGGTGAGCGCCATTCTCGTCCCGCGTGAGCAGACGCTCGGCCGCTCGGCCTTCGTCAAGCTCGGTGCGCGCCGATACCTCGTAATCTCAATCGCCATGGCTGCTGCCCGCATTGTCGTCGAGGGGCATACAGTGCGGGAGGCTGCGGTGGCGGTCGGCGCCTGCTCGGCCGTCGCCACCCGGCTTTCTGGCGTGGAGGCGGCATTGATCGGGCGCCGCGCCGATGGATCCCTGGCCGAAGCCGTACGGTCGGCACCGATGGAGGAGCTGTCGCCCATCGACGATATGCGCGGCAGCGCCGCCTATCGGCTCGAAGCCGCGCGCGAGATCGTGCGGCGTGCAATATGTGCAGCAGCTGGGACTGACATCGAAAGGTCGGCAGCATGAGCCTTGAAGCGATCGCGATCGACCTCAATGTGAACGATGCGCCGGTCTCGCTTCGTGTCCCGCCCCTGCGCAGGCTATCCAATGTGCTGCGTGACGAACTCGGGCTGACAGGTACCAAGATCGGCTGCGATGCGGGTGACTGCGGCGCCTGCACGGTCCTGGTGGACGGCGCGCCGGTCTGTGCCTGCCTGATGCCGGCCGCCAGCGTAGCGGGCAGAACGGTCAGGACGGTCGAAGGCCTGGCCAACGGGCGCCTGTCAGTGCTGCAGGCTGCTTTCCTTGAGCATGGCGCGGCGCAATGTGGCGCATGCACGCCCGGCCTGCTCATGGCCGCGTCCGCGCTGCTGGACCGCATCACCCAGCCGACGGAAGCCGAAGTGCAGGACGCGCTGGGCGGTATCCTTTGTCGCTGCACCGGGTACCGCAAGATTGTCGCCGCAGTGGTAAATGCGGGAAAGGCAAGCGCGGCATCCGCGCCACTGTCCGGCAATGGCCTGATCGAACGCCGCCTGCCGCCTGCAGGCAACGCTGTCGGCGCCTCACCGGTAAGGCTGGACGGCGTTCCAAAGGTAACCGGAGCAGAAAAGTTCGGGGCGGACTCCTTCCCCGCCGGTGCGCTTGCGGTGCTGGTCGTGCGTTCGCCTCATCATCGCGCGCGCTTTGCCTTTGGCGATCTTGAATCCTGGAGGAGAAGCCGTCCGGGCGTGGTAGCTGTCTTTACTGCGTCGGACATACCAGGAAGAAACTGCTTCGGGGTTATCGGCCCCTTTGCCGATCAGCCAGCCCTGGCCGAGCAGCAGGTGCGTTTCCGCGGCGAAGCGGTGGCGCTGGTCGCCTGCCCTCGCGATATGGCCGCGGATCTCGATCTGAGCGATTTTCCGGTCACCTGGTCCGAACTGCCCACGATGCTGGACCCTGGCGAGGCCGAGGCACCCGGGGCCAGCCTTGTGCACCCTGAGCGGCCCGGCAACCTGCTCGTCGAAGGCTATGTCGAGCGCGGCGATCCTGAACGCGCCATTGCCGGCGCCCCGCATGTGGTTTCAGGCGCAATCCAAACCTCCTGGGTCGAGCACGCCTATATCGAGCCGGAAGCCGGATACGCATCTTGGGATGGCGACACGCTCACAATAGTGGCCTGCACACAGGCGCCCTACATGGACCGCAACGACACCGCGAGCGTTCTCGGCCTGCCGCCCGAAAAGGTGCGCATAGTGCCGACCGCGACCGGCGGCGGCTTCGGCTCCAAGCTGGACATTTCCGTCCAGCCGCTGATCGGTCTCGTGGCGATGAAAACCGGCGTTCCGGCCTGCCTGGCCTACACGCGTGGCGAATCCATGATGTCGACCACCAAGCGCCATCCCGCTTCGATGCGGGCAACCGTCGCCGCCGACAAGGATGGTTTCATCAACGGGATGATTTTCGAGGGCACTTTCAACACCGGCGCCTATGCAAGTTGGGGCCCGACGGTGGCCAACCGCGTGCCCGTCCACGCCAGCGGCCCCTACCGCACGCCGAACTACCGCGCGCGCGGCCGTGCCATCCACACCAACGGGCCGGTCTCTGGCGCCTTTCGGGGCTTTGGTGTGCCTCAGGCCGCCATATGCCAGGAAACGCTCTACGACGAACTCGCCGGCCGGCTTGGCATGGACCGGCTGGCGTTCCGGCTCAGGAATGCACTTCGTAACGGGGACGAAACGGTCACCGGCCAGGTGCTGGATAGCGGAGTGGGCATCGTCGAATGCCTTTCCGCGCTCAGGCCCCATTGGGAGCGTGCGCTGGCCGATGCGCAGGCCTTCAACACCGCGCATGCGGACAGGAGGCGAGGCGTGGGCATTGCCTCCTGCTGGTATGGCTGTGGTAACACCTCGCTGCCCAACCCCTCGACCATCAAGCTCGGCCTGTCCCCCCAGGGGGAGGTCGTGCTCCATCAGGGCGCGGTCGACATAGGCCAGGGTTCCAATACGGTAATTGCCCAGATCTGTGCCGATGCTCTCGGCCTGCCTCTCGGGCGGTTCCGCCTCAGAACCGCGGATACGGCCGTAACGCCAGATGCCGGAAAGACCTCCGCGTCGCGCCAGACCTTCGTCACCGGCAAGGCGGCGGAAAAATCAGCTCGTGCGTTGCGCGAAATGGTGCTGCGCTTTGCCAATGTCTCGGAACGGGCGGAGCTTGCCATCGAAGGAAGCGAACTGCTCATGCGCGAAGGCGAGGCCGTCCGCCGCCTCGACCTGTCGTCGCTCCCGGTCGATGCCGACGGGTTGGTCTTTTCGGCGGAAGAGACCTACGATCCGCCGACGACTGCGCTGGACGCCAAGGGACAGGGCAAGCCATACGCGGTCTATGGCTATGGCGCGCAGATTGCGGAGCTTGAGGTCGATCTGACGCTCGGCACCGTCCGGCTGCTGAAGATCACCGCTGCACATGATGTCGGCAAGGCGATCAATCCAATGCTCGCCCAAGGGCAGATCGAGGGCGGCATCGCGCAGGGCATCGGGCTTGCTCTCATGGAGGAATACATTCCCGGCCGAACCGAGAACCTGCACGATTATCTCATTCCTACCATAGGGGACGTTCCGCCCATCGAGACCATACTGGTGGAGGTTCCGGACCCGGAAGGGCCGTTCGGCGCCAAGGGGTTGGGCGAACATGTGCTGATCCCGACCGCGCCTGCCATACTCAACGCGATCCGCCACGCCACGGGCGTGATGGTGGATAAGGTTCCGGCAACGCCGTCGCGCATACTGGCAGCCATCCGTGAAGCGGGGCGTCGGCCATGAGCGAACTCGCCGAGCGGTTTGAAACGCATGACCCGGGCGAGAAGAGGATCGCGGAAAAGATACGCTGCGACGCCTGCCCCGTCATGTGCTACATCGCTGAAGGTCGCACCGGCGCTTGCGATCGCTATGGCAACCGGGACGGGCGCATCGTGCGCATGGATCCGGTGACCATATTGGATCACGCGGCCGAGAGTGGCGCTCCGAGCGTCGCCTTCGACTGCAAGGAGGATTGGGACGGCCAGTTGCTCAACACCGGTCGCCGGTTCGTTACCGCCATCGGTGCCGGCACCACCTACCCGGACTACAAGCCAGCGCCCTTCATTGTTTCGCAGGAGGTCGAGGGCGTCGATCTCGTGACCGTGGTGACGGAAGGCATCTTCTCCTATTGCGGCGTCAAGGTGAAGATCGACACCGACCGGCATATTGGCGATGAAACGGCGATTGTCCGCTCCGAGGGCGAGGCAATCGGCCATGTCACTACCGGCGAATACGGCTCGCAGATGCTGTCGCTGGGTGGCGTGCATCATCTTACGGGTGGCTCCAAGGCAGAGGGGCGCGCGACATGCGATGCCTTGCTCAATCTCTGCAACAAGCAGCCGGTTGAGCTCACCATAGATGGTGGCGAGACGGTGGTGGTTCAGGCGGGCCAGCCTCCGATCATCGGCGGTAAGGCGGAGCGCCGCATGCGTGTCGGCTGTGGTTCGGCCACCATCGGCATGTTCGCCACGCAATGGCGCGGCCTGGTGGATGAGGTGGTGGTGGTGGACGACCACATCACTGGCGTCGTATCCGAGCATCAGGCCGGAAAGGTGCTGGGCTGGCAGGACACCGGGATAAAGATACTCGGGCGGCGTTCGACTCCTGGCCGCTACTTCAAGGTTTCAGAGCCAGGCCTGGGCTGGGGCGGCACGACGATTTCCGATCCGCTTTCAATCCTCGGCGAGTGGAACCCGAAAAAGGGCGCCCGGCCCGGTCTTTCCCTGCTGATGGTTTCCACTACCGGCGAGCAATTTTCCTATTACGAACTGGATGAAAATCTGAGGCCGGTTGAAAAGCCTTTCCCCGATCGGCTGCGCAAGTCGGTGGAACTGATCGAGGAAAATTGCGAGCCGGCGCTATGCACGGTGCTGTTCGTTGCCGGTGCGGGCGGTTCGCTACGCGCCGGGGTGACGGAAAATCCCGTCAACCTGACCCGCTCGGTACAGGGCCTGAAAACCTATGTCACGGTTGGCGGCGCCCCGGTCTATGTCTGGCCCGGCGGTGGGATCACGCTGATGGTGGATGTCTCGCGGGTGCCGGACGGCGCTTTCGGCTATGTACCTACGCCGGCGCTTGTGGCGCCCATCGAGTTCACCCTCCGGCGCGACGATTATGTGCGGCTGGGCGGATATGAATCCGAAATCCGCAGCGTTGAAG
>QGUU01000239.1 GCA_003242525.1 Pseudomonadota bacterium
CGCCTTGAAAGGGCGCACAGGCTGCATGCTCAGAACTTGCCGGTTTCGCGGAAAACCTCAAACGTGGCGCGGATATGATCGGCGACTGCCTTGACCGGTGCGCTGGCTTCGGGCGCAATCACCATGGCAAGGCTGTAATTGCCGATCTCGGGCAACCCGTCTTTCGGACCTAGTTCCACCATGTCGTCTCCGAGGAACGAACGCGGCAGCGGCGCAACCGCGAGATCGGCCATGATGGCCGCACGCTGGCCCGCCGTATGCGCGCTCATGTAGGCGACGCGGTAGTTGCGCCCTTCCCTTCCCAGCGCTTCCAGCGCCCCTGCACGCCAGGCGCAACCTTCTTCCCAAACCGACACCGGCATCGGGTCGCGCAGATGGGCGCATCCGCCCTTGGCCCCAGCCCAGACAATCGGCTCCGTCAGCAGAATCTCGGCACCGATAGCACTGGCCCTGTAGGAATTGGTCAGGAGCGTGATATCAAGCGCCCGGTCGTCCATGCGACGGCGCAGATTTGCGGATTGATCGATGGTCACGTCCACCGCAATCGACGGGTGGGTCTGGGCGAACCGTTTCAGCACATGAGGCAGGACACGCTCGCCGTAATCGTCCGGTGAGCCAAGGCGAACAACGCCAACAATGTCAGGAACGATGAACTTGGACACGGCCTCCCGGTTGATCGCCAGCAGGCGGCGGGCATAGCCAAGGAGCATCTCCCCGTCCGTCGTCAACGATACGGAGCGTGCATCCCGGGAAAAGACCGAACGGCCCAGAATATCCTCCAGCTTCTTGATCTGCATCGAAACCGCCGATGGCGTTCGGTAGACCGCCGCAGCGGCGGTCGTGAAGCTACCAGTCTCGGCGATGGCGACGAAGGTGCGCAGAACATCGAGATCCAGCAGGGGAAGCGGGTGGTTGAGCGGGGCGTTCATGGCTATACCACTTCAAAATTCCTGATTTAAAACATCATATCATTTCGTTTGTTTGAACGTCAACTCAGGCACATATTCGTCCTGTCAGAGTGGAGCAAGCAGATCGCCAGAGGCGAATGGCCCGCCCCGACAATCAGGAGAAAGACCATGTCACCGATGCTTTCGACTATCGGTCGCATCGCGACCGAATTTGCCGCCGTGCGCACGCGCTACCAGGCCGCCCGCCTCCGTTACGAGACCGAACGTGCGCTGAACGCCCTGCCGCCCGAAGTCCAGAAGGACATTGGCTGGCCCGAAGCCAGACACCATGTACGTTCCCCCCTGCATGGCGTGGGTCACTGGGCCGGCACCCCATGAAGATCGGGCGAGAATAGGCCTGCCGCGACCGAATGCGGCAGGCCTTGGCACTGGAGTTCATTCCCGGTCAGCCATGCAATGGTCGCATGACGTATATGACAAAGTTGCATGGCAAGTTGCATTTTCCATAACCCATTATAATTTCAACATTAATTTCCCTTCGAAAATAGGCGGAGCCAGAACGGGATGTCGCTTTTCAATCCAAGCGCTTCGCTTTCCTGATTTCATTTTGCACCGCAAAAGCCTAAATTAAGCCCATCAACGATTAGCCCCACTCCATAGCGCGAAGGCGAAGCGTCTGAGCAACCGAATGGAGTTGAACATGAAGCTCTTCAGCAAGCTGTTTGCGCGCCGAGAGTCAAATATGGCTACGGCGCTGGAACGTCAGCGGCTTTCCCGCACGATGCCCGGACAGACGGGTGCCGTTGCTGCAGCCCGTCTCGGCTTCGTAGCCTAAGGCAACCGAGTCCGCATCGCGGACACGCTTCAGCCGCCTCGACCCGTCGAGGCGGCTTTCGTTTGTTTTCGCACAGGCGCGTTTTGTGCGCTGCCGGTGACGCATTTGCGACATGTCGCAAATTTAATGATTATCCGTCCCCTACCCCATTGACAGAAAATGGTTTTCCTGCTGGCTATGCTGATAGCGACGTTCAGTTCGCGTCATTGAGCCTGCGGGGAGGATGCGGTGTCTTCTGGTAAGCAATCGATCAAACGGTCGTTTGTTTTCTTCCTTGTTCCTGATTTTACCATGGTTGCCTTTGCGACCGCCCTCGATCCGCTTCGGATTGCCAACCGCATGCTCGGCTACGAGGCCTACAAGTGGCGCCTCACCAGCATTGACGGCAATCCGGTTCGGGCGTCGAACGGCGTCGAATGCGCCGTGGATACGTCGCTCGACGAGGAACGCCGCCGCATGGCCGGTTCCGACCGCCCTTCCATGGCGATCGTGTGCAGCGGCATCAATGTAGAGAAATACAGCAACAGGTCAGTATTTGCCTGGCTGCGGGAGGAATACAACCGAGGCGTCGCCATAGGCGGCCTTTGCACCGGCGCCTATGTGCTGGCGAATGCCGGCCTGCTTTCGAACAAGCGGTGCGCCATTCACTGGGAAAACCTCCCGGGCTTTCAGGAGGCTTTCCCGAAGGCCAACGTCTTTGCCGACCTCTTCGAGGTCGACCAGAACATCTACACATGCGCCGGCGGTACAGCCGCACTTGACATGATGCTGAAGCTGATCGGCGACGATTTCGATGAGAACATCGTCAATCGTGTGTGCGAACAGGTATTGACCGACCGGGTGCGCAACCCCACGGATCGCCAGCGCCTGCCGCTGAGGGCACGACTGGGGGTGCAGAACTCCAAGGTGCTGACCATCATCGAACTGATGGAGGCAAACCTTGCCGAGCCGCTGTCGCTCTTGGAGATCGCCAATCGTGTCGATCTCTCGCGACGTCAGATCGAGCGACTCTTCCGCAGCGAAATGGGCCGCTCCCCTGCCCGTTACTACCTGGAGATCAGGCTCGATCGCGCCCGTCACCTGCTCATCCAGTCGTCGATGCCTGTGGTCGAAGTGGCTGTTGCCTGCGGCTTTGTGTCGGCCTCGCATTTCTCCAAGTGCTATCGCGAACTTTACAGCCGCTCTCCCCAGCAGGAGCGTATGGAACGCAAGCACCTCATTGCGGCTTGAGGTCTTCAACGCAGCAACGGCGAGCGGCCTCCGCTCGCCGTTCGCATGACCTGTCTCAGATTCTCCCGACCGCGGGCGATTCTGCGATGCTTTTCTCCCCGCAGGCCTGGAAGTTGCTCAGGCCAGGTCATCATGAGACTCAGCGGCTGTCGTCATACATCCAGCGCCGGTTCCACCACATCTTTTCCCCTACCATGCAGTCCACGGCAGGTTCGGCGGCGGCCATGATGACAGGCAGATCACTCGCTCCAGCGGCCTGAGAGTCCATATCGGCTCCCGCCAGTTCCAGGACCAGTTTGCGGCGAACAGCCTCGGGAAACTGTGGCCAGTCGTTAACCGGGATCATGAAGGCTCCAGGTCCGCCGATCACGCAATTCGCGTAGTAGCGGTCCAGTTCGGCCGTATCGAAGACGGAGGTAAAACCCCCTCGGGTCATGAGCGGCAGCCCGTTTATGGTGATGCCCTGCTCGGCGATCCTGTTACGGGCCTCCTCGACCGGCCCGCCCTGATTATTCGCGCCATCGCCGGAAATGTCTATGACGCGCCGGGCACCCTCGAACCCGCTTTCGGCAAACAGATCGCCTGAAAAATCCAGCGCTGCCGAGATCGACGTTCGCCGCGCGCTGGCCGGCGGCCGTGCCGAAATCTGGTCGACCACCCGTTCCGCATCAGCTCGGCTCGAAATTACCGTCCAGGGCACAACCACGCGCTGCATGGTCGAGCCAGCCCACTCGACATAGGTGATTGCAATCTTTCCATGCGAGCCATCGGCGATGGCCTGGAGAACAGTATCGTGCGTCAGCGCCTCTGCATAACCTCGCCGCTGGATTTCAAGCTCCCCCGGCGACATGGACAACGAGACGTCCACGGCAAGCACCAGCTCGACATCCACCGGCTCGGCCGCGCAAGCAGGATAGGCGCATGCCGCCAAGAGCACGCCTGACGCCACCCGCCATCCAAAACGGCGTCGATCGACCATGCCTCAGCATAGACCATTTTGACGCGGTGGAGAACGCCTTCGAAAGGCTGCCCCCCTTCGCTTCGCGCGTCGAGCCGGCCGACCCGCCGGCCTCAGCTTCGCGGCTTCAGGTTCTCCGGGTCATAGAGCGGCTTGTATCCAACCGCCGCCACCTCGACAGGGAAACGCTCGGCGAAATACTCCACCTCGAGCTTGCGCCCCTCCTGGCAATAGGACCATGGCAGATAGGCGAGCGCTATGTTCTTGCCGATGGTCGGCCCGTAGGCGACCGAGGTGGTGTAGGATCGGCGGCCCAGTTCATCCACGAGCACCTCTCCGGTGTCGGGGTCCAGAACCGGCATGTTGCCGACAGGATAGCGAGCCACCCCCTTTGAATCGGTGTTATCCGTCATCACAAGCGTGCAAAGCATGGCCGGCTGATGCGGGCGCGCCTTGTATTCGAGATGCTTTGCCTTGCCGCGGAAGTCAGCCTCCTTGACCTTGGGCCGCGCCAGATCCGCTTCAAACAGATTGTATTCGGTAAGCAGATCGGCGTTCTGCAGGCGCAGGCTTTTTTCCAGGCGGCGCGAATTGGCATAGGTTTCAACTCCGAACGCCATCACACCGGTCGAGCGCAGCGCATCCCATACTGCGAGCCCGTCCTCATAGCGCATATGCAGTTCCCAGCCCTGTTCGCCGACATAGGAAATGCGGAAGGCCATTACCTCCTTGCCGGCTATGCGGATCGTCCTTATCGCGGCGAAGGGGAAATTTTCCGGCGCCAGTCCCTGCGGATCCTCAACGACCTTCTGCAAGGTCACGCGTGCATTGGGCCCCCAGCAACCGATGGTGACATAATCCTCGGTGACATCCGTGATGGTTACGTCAAAGCCCTTATCCTCGGCCACGCGCTTCACATAGTGGAAGTCGCGGGGTCCCGCATCGGCTCCGTCCACTACCCGGCAACGGTCCGCCATGCGGAATACGGTAAGATCGGCTCGCACCATGCCCTCATCGTCGAGGAAGTGGGTATAGATGCCCTTGCCGATGTTGTTGTCGCCGCCGATC
>QGUU01000240.1 GCA_003242525.1 Pseudomonadota bacterium
TGCTGCGAGTCTATGCGCGGCGGCTGCACTCAAACCTGATGAGCGCCCTTGTCGACATGGTGGAACGCGAGGAAGCCGCTCGCATGGCTGAGGCCATCGCGGCGATGATCGACGGGCTCTACATCCGCCGCGCCCTGCGCGACGGCCTTCCCAATCCGGCGAGCGCTTCGGCGCTAGTCGAAGATTATGTCGATGCAAAACTGGCCAGACAGGTAACGCGCCTATGACACGTCGCCCGAACTTCCTTATCGTCATGGTGGACCAGTTGACGGGAACGCTGTTCCCGGACGGGCCGGCAGATTTCCTGCACGTACCGAACCTTCGCGCGCTGGCGCAGCGCTCGGCGCGGTTCGCCAACAACTACACCGCTTCGCCCCTCTGTGCGCCCGCGCGCGCTTCTTTCATGAGCGGCCAACTGCCTTCGCGCACCGGAGTGTACGACAACGCCGCCGAGTTCCCGTCCTCCATTCCCACTTTCGCGCATCATCTGCGCGCGGCGGGCTACTACACCTGCCTGTCCGGCAAGATGCATTTCGTCGGCCCGGACCAGTTGCACGGCTTCGAGGAGAGGCTGACTACCGACATCTACCCTGCCGATTTCGGCTGGACGCCGGATTACCGCAAGCCCGGCGAACGCATCGACTGGTGGTATCACAATCTGGGCTCCGTCACCGGTGCGGGCGTCGCCGAAATCACCAACCAGCTCGAATATGACGACGAGGTCGCTTTCCACGCCAACCAGAAGCTCTACGAGCTTTCGCGCGTTTCCGACGATCCGGGGCGCCGGCCGTGGTGCCTTATGGTGTCCTTCACCCATCCGCACGATCCTTTCGTGGCTCGGCGGAAGTACTGGGATCTGTACGAGGACTGCCCGGCGCTTGAGCCGACAGTCGGGTTCATCCCTTATGAGGAGCAGGATCCGCATTCGCAGCGCCTCTACAAGGCAAGCGATTATGCCTCGTTCGAAATCACGCCCGAGCATATACGGCGTTCGCGGCGCGGCTATTTCGCCAATATTTCTTACATAGACGACAAGCTGGGCGAATTGCTGGATACGCTCCAGCGTACGCGCATGGCCGACGACACGGTGGTCATCTTCTGCTCGGACCATGGCGAGATGCTGGGCGAACGCGGCCTGTGGTTCAAGATGAGCTTCCTTGAAGGCGCGTCCCGCGTACCGCTCATGATTGCCGGTAACGGCATCGCCCCGGGCCTCATCGAGACGCCGGTCTCGAACCTCGATCTCTGCCCGACTCTCTGTGACATAGCCGGGATCGACATGAGTGCGGTGATGCCCTGGACGGACGGCCAGTCACTGCTGCCACTGACGACAGGCGTCTCCCGCAGCGAGCCGGTATTGATGGAATATGCCGCTGAGGGGTCCTATGCGCCGATGGTGGCGATCCGGGACGGCCGCTACAAGTTCATTCATTGTGAGATCGACCCTCCGCAGCTTTTCGACCTGGAGAGCGACCCTCAGGAGCGGAACAATCTCGCCGCCGATCCAGCCAATGCCGAACTGCTGGCGCGCTACAGCGAAAAGGTCCGTGCACGCTGGGACATGGCCGCCTTCGACGCCGCGGTGCGTGAAAGCCAGGCGCGCCGCTGGATCGTCTATCCGGCCTTGCGCAACGGCGCCTACTATCCGTGGGATTTCCAGCCGCTGCAGAAGGCCTCCGAGCGCTACATGCGCAACCACATGAACCTCGACATTCTCGAGGAAAGCAAGCGCTTCCCACGAGGTGAATAAGGCATGCAGACTGTCGCCGAAGCAGATTTCGTCATCATCGGTTCCGGCTCCGCCGGCGCAGCAATGGCTTATCGTCTCTCGGAAGACGGCAAGCACACCGTCATCGTCATCGAATATGGCGGCACCGACATCGGACCGCTGATACAGATGCCGTCTGCGCTGTCCATCCCTCTCAACATGGAACGATATGACTGGGGCTTTGCCACGGAGCCGGAGCCGCACCTCAACGGCCGCGTTCTTGCCACGCCGCGCGGCAAGGTCTTCGGCGGATCGTCGTCCATCAACGGCATGGTCTATGTGCGGGGCCATGCCCGCGACTTCGACCATTGGGCTGAGCAGGGCGCGACAGGCTGGGGCTTCGCGGACGTGCTTCCCTACTTCAAGCGCATGGAAGACAGCGTGGGCGGAGAGGATGGCTGGCGCGGACGTGGCGGGCCGCTGCGCGTACAGCGCGGCAAGCGCAGCAACCCGCTCTACGACGCCTTCATCGAGGCCGGGCGCCAGGCCGGATTCGAACTGACGGAGGACTATAACGGCGCCAAGCAGGAGGGCTTCGGCCCGATGGAGCAGACGATCAAGGACGGGCGGCGCTGGTCCACCGCAAATGCCTATCTGCGCCCTGCTCTCAAGCGCTCCAATGTAAGGCTCGTAAGAGCTTTCGCCCGGCGCGTGGTCATCGAGAACCGGCGCGCAATCGGCGTCGAGATCGAAGCGCGCAGGCAGATCCAGCTCGTGCGGGCGAGGCGGGAAGTCATCGTTGCCGCCTCATCCATCAACTCGCCCAAGATCCTGATGCTGTCCGGCATCGGGCCGGCGGCGCATCTGAAGGAGAACGGTATCGAGGTCGTCGCAGACCGGCCGGGCGTCGGCCAGAATCTGCAGGATCACCTGGAGCTCTACATCCAGCAGGAATCGAAGCAGCCGATCACGCTGAATTCGGTTCTCAACCCGTTCTCCAAGGCGCTGATCGGTGCCCGCTGGCTGCTGTTCAAGGATGGTCTCGGCGCTACAAACCATTTCGAGGCCGCCGCCTTTGTCCGGTCCGCCCCAGGCGTCGACTACCCGGACATCCAGTATCACTTCATCCCCGCCGCCGTGCGCTACGACGGCAAGGCGGCGGCGAAAACCCACGGATTCCAGGCGCATGTCGGGCCGATGCGCTCCAAGTCGCGGGGCTCGGTAACGCTGCGCTCGCCGGACCCCTGGGCAAAACCGGTGATCCGGTTCAACTACATGTCGCATCCGGACGACTGGCGCGATTTCCGCCACTGCATCCGGCTTACGCGTGAAATTTTCGGGCAGTCCGCCTTCGATCCTTATCGCGGCGAAGAAATCTCTCCCGGCAGCCATGTGCAAACGGACGAACAGCTTGACGCCTTCATCCGGGATCATGTGGAGAGCGCCCTTCATCCATGCGGCACCTGCCGCATGGGGCGCGCAGACGACCCCGCAAGCGTTGTCGACCCGGAATGCCGCGTCATAGGCGTGGAGGGGTTGCGGGTGGCCGACTCCTCGATCTTCCCGCGCATCACCAATGGCAACCTCAATGCACCATCGATCATGACCGGCGAGAAGGCCGCAGACCACATTCTCGGCCGCACCCCGCTCCCACCCTCCAACCAGGAGCCGTGGATCAATCCGCGCTGGCGTGAAAGCGACCGGTAAGCTTTTGGGATATAGTCGCCACACCGCTTGCAAGGAAAAGCGCATGAAAGCCCAGCCAAAAGCCTCGCACTACATCAACGGCCGCTTCGTCGAGGACGAACAAGGCGCGCCGCTGCCCGTCATCCATCCGGCGACGGGCGAGACGATCGCGACGCTGCATGCGGCGACTCCGAATGTCATTGAACTGGCGGTAGAGGCCGCGCGCGCCGCACAGCCGGCCTGGGCGCGGCTGAAGCCGGTGGAGCGAGGCCGCATCCTGAGCCGCGCCGCGGACATCTTGCGTGCACGCAATGACGAGCTCGCCCGGCTGGAAACGCTGGACACCGGCAAGCCCCTGCAGGAGACACTGGTGGCGGATGCGCCATCTGCGGCGGACTGCCTGGAATATCTCGGCGGTGCGGTTGCCGCATTCAACGGGGAGTTCGTCGATCTCGGCGGCCCCTTCGCCTATACGCGGCGCGAGGCATTGGGCGTGTGCGTCGGCATCGGGGCCTGGAACTATCCGATCCAGATCGCGGGCTGGAAGTCGGCCCCGGCGCTGGCCATGGGCAACGCCATGGTCTTCAAGCCGTCCGAGAACACGCCGCTCTCCGCGCTGGCGCTGGCTGAGATCTACACCGAGGCCGGCCTGCCGGACGGCCTGTTCAACGTTGTCCAGGGCTATGGCGACGTGGGCAGCGCGCTGGTCGCACATGAGGCGGTTGCGAAGGTCTCCGTCACCGGATCAGTGCCGACGGGCCGGAAGGTGATGGGTCAGGCCGGGGCGCTGATGAAACACGCGACCATGGAACTGGGCGGCAAGTCGCCGTTGATCGTCTTCGACGACGCCGACATCGACAATGCCATTGGCGGCGCCATGCTCGGCAACTTCTATTCCGCCGGTCAGGTCTGCTCCAATGGCACGCGCGTTTTCGTGCAGAAGGGCATTCACGACCGATTCGTGGAACGGCTGATCGAACGGACGAAGAAGATCCGCATAGGCGATCCGCTTGACCCCGAAGTGCAGATGGGGCCGCTTATCAACAAGTCCCAGCACGAAAAGGTCATGGAATACATCAAGATCGGTCTGCAGGAAGGAGCCACGCTTGCCTGCGGCGGAAAGGCTCCTGCCCTGCAAGGTTTCGAGGGTGGATTTTTCGTGGAGCCTACCGTCTTCACCGGCGTGACCGATACCATGCGCATCGCGCGCGAGGAGATTTTCGGTCCCGTGATGAGCGTGCTCCCATTTGCCGAAGAAGAGGAGGTGATCGAGCGCGCCAATGCGACCGAGTTTGGGCTGGCGGCAGGCGTCTTTACCCGCGACCTGGCGCGCGCCCACCGCGTCATCGGCGACCTGCAGGCCGGCACCTGCTGGATCAACGCCTACAATCTGACGCCGGTAGAAATACCTTTCGGTGGCGTGAAGCAGTCAGGTATCGGGCGGGAAAACTCGCTCGCGGCACTGGAGCATTATTCCCAGTTGAAAACTGTCTATGTCGAGACCGGGGACGTAGCAAGCCCTTACTGACAAGCCGGGATCGGGCCGGGTCACCATGGAACGTACCTGGCCCGGCCCGATCCCGGCTTGTCAGTAAGGG
>QGUU01000241.1 GCA_003242525.1 Pseudomonadota bacterium
ATATTGTTGTGGGATGGCATCAAGACAACGCTGCCGCTGTTCCGGGACTCCGTCGGCAATTTCGTAATTGCCAATGGCGAATTTGACATCCCCTGGCTGGAAAAGTATCTTGCCAAGGGCCCCGAGGCGCACTGAAGGGGGTTCATGACCCGCCCCTACGCCCCCGGATACAGCATACCCACCGACCTTCTGCTTAAAGCATACGCGTCGGGCGTCTTTCCCATGGCGGAAAGCGCCTCGGACCCTGAAATATTCTGGGTCCGGCCGGAGTCGCGCGGCATTATTCCGCTCGATCGATTCCATGTACCCCGAAGCCTTGCCAAGGCCATGCGCAAGCAGCCGTTCGACATTCGCTTCGATTCCGATTTCGAAGCCACGATCGCCGCTTGCGCAGAAAGACGCGAGGCGCGCCCTTCGACCTGGATCAACGCGCCGATCCGCGAAGCCTATGTGCAGCTTCACCGCATGGGACACGCCCATTCGGTCGAAGCATGGCTCGACGGGCAGCTCGTCGGCGGCCTTTATGGCGTGTCGCTTGGGCGCGCCTTTTTCGGCGAAAGCATGTTTTCGAGAGAAACCGACGCCTCGAAGATCTGCCTGGTAAAGCTGGTGGAGCGGCTGAAGGAGCGCGGCTTCATCCTGCTCGATACGCAGTTCACCACCGAACACCTCAGGCGATTCGGCGCGGTGGATGTTCCGCGCGCAAGATATGAGGCGATGCTGGCCGAGGCCTTGTCAGGCAACGCCGTCTTTCACCCTTGAGCAGCCGTTTCGCGGAGGGCTAGCTGGCTTCGCCTCCTTCCAATGGCGTGTGGGAGTGAAACATCATCTTCCAGCCATTGGCACGCCGAACATAGCCTGTCGAAACCAGCGCCGCATAAGGCTCGCCGCTTTCGCGGGTCGCATGCGCTTCGTAGGTCAATACCAAAACGTCAGAGCCCGGTTCAACGATACCCTTGAGGTCGATCTCGAGGTCGCGCCAGCGATTTGTGTTGGTGGCGGTAGCGGCCAGATCGGCGTTGCTCATGGTGCCTGCCATTCCAGGAAAGGCAACAAGGCATTCCCTGTCAGCGTTGGCCTTGAAATAGGCTTCACCGAGTGTCCAAAACCCCTTCTCGATTTCGAGGATTTCCTTTTCGCTCGCCATCATCGAGAATTCCTCCGTCCTGCTCACCCTGGTCCGCCGCGTGCAAACGCGCGGTGGGGGCAGCGGTTCCGGAAAACTCAGTCGGCCGGCCTTACCGTGGCCGAATCCGGAACAGTTTCTGTGGCGGGCAGCTCCGAAGCCTTGGCGCTTTCCGGAGGAGGTACGTCGGACTTCGCCTTGCAGTCCTTTAGCCACACGTCATAGACGGCATGCTCTACGGCATTGAGGCCAGGGCTCTGCGCGAACATCCACCCGCTGAAAATGCGCCGGATCTTGCGATCCAGAGTTATTTCATCGACTTCGACGAAGGAATCGGTCTTCGGTTCTTCGGCACCGGGGCGCGAATAGCAGACGCGCGGCGTCACCTGGAGGGCGCCGAACTGGACCGTCTCATCGATGTAAACGTCAAAGGTGATGATGCGGCCGGTGATCTTGTCAACGCCGGTGAATTCCGCGACGGGATTGGCCACACGCTCGACTTTGGGCGCGGGCGCCGGTTCTTCCTGCACCGGCTGGTCCTGGCTGGACTGATCATCCGCCGGCTGGTCCTGTGCAGGATCGTCCTGCCAGTTTTCTCCAGGTTCCAGTTCCTCTCCCATCGGCTGATCCAGTGTGGGATCTGGCTGAATCTGGAAAGGAATGTCGGAAGGTAATTCATCCTCGGGCGGATCCCAGGGCATACGCTGTGAATGCGCTGCCTGAAGTGGCAAGCAAATCGCCAGTATCGCGGCCAAGGCGGTCGAAAGGCGCTTGTTACAACTCATGCGAACGACCCGTCCGTGGACAGCAGTGATTCTCGACGCCAAGGCTAAGAGCATTTGGCGAAGCGAACCAGCTAAACGTCAAATGTGGCCAGAACCCGACTCGCGGCTGGTTCAGGGCTGGGGTGTCCAGGCGTCGTAATCGCCTGTGACCTGCGGCCGACGATCCTCGCCGATGATCGACCCCTTGGGCCGATAGGCGCCGGGGGTGCCGGTCAGGTTCGGCTGGTAAGGCTTCTGCCATTCGCGAGGCTTGTAGTTTTCAGCGGATGGCGGCGTGTCGACCCGATGATGAATCCAGCCGTGCCAGCCCGGCGGAATGCTCGATGCTTCGGAATAACCGTTATAAATCACCCAGCGGCGGGTCTGCCCGTCCGAATTGACGCCGCCTTCATAGTAGACGTTGCCGAACTCGTCCTCGCCCACCCTTTTGCCGAAGCGCCAGGTGTGAAAGCGCGTGCCCCAAGTCTGACCGTTCCACCAGGTGAAGAACTGCAGGATCAATTCTTTCATCGCTATCCTCGCGCCGCGAGCGCCGTAGGGCTGCTTATGGCGTCCGGTTGCGTCAAAGGCAAGAGGCATGGAACGCCAATATCCGAGCCTACGACCTCAGCCGGCAAGACGAAAGCTGGTGCACTCAATTCGGTTGCGCCCGCTACGCTTGGCCTCATAGAGGGCCATGTCGGCCCTGTGCATCACCTCTTCGAGGCTCGCTCCCTCGGCGTCTCCGAAGCCGATTCCGGCGCTGGCCGTGCATGTCAGAGGACCAAGATCGGTCTCCAGGCGCACGGCCGCGAAATCCCTGCAGATCGCCTCAGCCAGGGATTGTGCCTGCCCTTTCGTGATTCGGGCCACGACAACGCCGAACTCCTCGCCGCCGAGCCGGGCAAAATCATCGTCCGCACGCAGGTGTCGGCGGGCGACATCCACGAATGTTCGCAGCGCCAGGTCCCCGACAGCATGGCCGTAAGTGTCATTCACCTTCTTGAAGTGATCGAGATCGAACATGATGATGGCCATGAACGGCCCGAAGCGCTTTTCGCCATAGCGCATGAACAGCGCTCTGCGGTTCATTGCGCCCGTCAGGGGGTCGCTCAGGGCAGCGGCCCGGTGGCGGGCGGCATTGCGCGACTGGCTGAGCCCCAGTGAAAGCGCGCCTATGCCTGTCATGCTTCCAACAGCTACCGCTATGTTCAGGTCTTCCGCCCAATTGTCCGGCGCGTAACCTATCACCCATTGGCCGTCGAGCACGACCATCAATCCGCACAGCCCGAACGAAACACCACAGGCGGCGTACATCACCGCTATGGCGACCATCGGCGTCGGCGCCTCGGAACGATTCTGGAAATAAACCCAGGCGGTCATGCAAAGCACCGCCAGGGCCCCGAAATTTTCTACCACCAAAGCGGCACCGTCATAGCCGGCAAGCACGAGCGGAACCTCGGGAACGATGACGGCGGAACTCGCCAGCAACGACCGACGAAGCGGCGAACGGCCGGCGCTGAACTGATGTGCTGCTCCATAAAGAACGGCAAGACCCGAAGCCAGCAACACCATCAGGCACGCCAGTGCAAAAACCGAAGGGGACTGCACGTAGACCCAGTAAGCGATCACGTGCCCCACGAGCAGCAGGACAGCTCCCGCCCAGGTGAGGAGAAAGGTGTCCCGGCGCACCGACGTCCATACGCTGATCATTGTTGCGCTAAGGCACAAGCCGGACAGGGTGACCGCCAGCAAAAGAGATGTAAAGTCCAACGGCTCGTCTCCCCACGCTTGACCGCGCGGGCTCTACAAGAGAATGCTTTTCAGAGAATTACCGTCTGGCCCTTTGATTTGCATTTTTGGCCTGGGTGTTGCAGTCCCATGGCGGCCGACGGCCGGCGCAAGAACGTTTTGAGAACGTCCGTGCCTCCGTGCTCCTGCCGTGGCAATATCTCTCGTGATTCGCGACTTCGGGACTTCCGCACGCATGGATGACATAAACGATCTTTTCGGCAATTCGGACAAGCAACCGGCGTCGCTGCGCACGCCCTTGCGGCCTGCCGATCCGCCGGTGCGGGCGCCTGCCAAGAAGACGGCGGTCCGGGAAGGTCCGGAAAGCTACTCGGCGGCCGACATCGAGGTGCTGGAAGGGCTGGAGCCGGTGCGCCGTCGGCCGGGCATGTATATAGGCGGCACCGATGAAAAGGCCCTGCATCACCTCTTCGCCGAAGTCATCGACAACTCGATGGATGAAGCCGTGGCCGGCCACGCGACCTTCATCGAGGTCGAACTGACTGCGGAGGGAGTGCTGTCCGTCACCGACAACGGCCGCGGGATGCCGGTCGATCCGCATCCAAAGTTCAAGGACAAGTCGGCAGTCGAAGTCATCATGACCACGCTGCATGCCGGCGGCAAGTTCGACTCCAAGGTTTACGAGACTTCAGGCGGCCTGCACGGTGTCGGCGTCTCAGTGGTCAACGCGCTATCCGATTTTTGCGAAGTGGAAGTCGCACGCGGCCGGCGGCTCTATCGCCAGCGGTTCTCGCGGGGCAAGCCGCTCGGCCCGCTTGAGGAATTGGGAGAGATCCATAACCGGCGCGGCACTACGGTGCGCTTCCATCCCGACCCCGAGATCTTCGGCAAGGGCGTGGCGTTCAACCCGGCTCGCCTCTACCGAATGGCGCGCTCCAAGGCCTATCTGTTTGGCGGCGTCAACATAAGATGGTCCTGCGATCCGTCCCTCATCAAGGGAAGCGACGACACACCGGCCAAGGCCGATTTCCATTTTCCGGGTGGCCTGAAGGATTATCTCGCCGCAACTCTCAACGGCGATTTCCATGTCACGCGCGACATCTTCGCGGGCAGGAGCGAAAAACAGGGCGGCCACGGGTCAATCGAATGGGCTGTCACCTGGTATGGCGGGGACGGTTTCCTGCATTCCTATTGCAACACCATTCCCACACATGAAGGCGGCACGCATGAGGCCGGCTTCCGCAACGTGCTCACGCGCGGCCTGAAGGCTTATGCGGAACTGGTCGGCAACAAGCGGGCCTCGGTCATTACCTCGGAAGACGTGATGATCTCGGCG
>QGUU01000242.1 GCA_003242525.1 Pseudomonadota bacterium
AAGGGCAATACCCCACCACGGCGGCCATATTGCTTTCCGTCTTCGCTGCCTCCTGCACCTCGATTGCGGACCCTGACATCTCGGCGGGCATGCCTGGGTATAATTCAGTCGGAATGGAAACCGCGGCGGTTGTGCACAGCGACGAGGCCGCGACGGCTGGTTCGACTGCCCTTTCACTGGCCTATTCAGGGCCTCAAGAACTGATGAGTTCGGAAGGCGATACGGTTCTGCCCGATCACGTTGCTTATGTGCCCACGGCGAACCCCGCCTTTGCACCTGCAAACAACGCTCCGACGGCACCGGCGGAGGCGGCAATTGTCGCTGGAGCGACGCCGGAGGCGTTGCCGGGGACAGGCGAGACCGGAGAGGTTGCCGAAGCGGCGTCCGTTGATGAACCGGCGGTAAAGCCGGCGGACGTTACGGCGTTGCCCACACAGAAACCCACAGAGGAACCGGTCGTTACCACCGCCGAAGAGGTTAAGCCGCAGGAACTGGCCCCGAAGAAAAAAGGGTTCCTCGCTGCGCTTTTCGGGTCTTCCTCCACCACCAAGGCCAAGCCGGCCGTGAAGGAAACCCCCAAACCGCTGATCTCACAGGAAAAGGCTAAGCCCATTATCGCTTCCGCAACCGCCGAGGGCAGCGCCAAGCCGCTCGCCCTGGCCTCGGTGGGTGACGGCGACGGCTGGTCCGGAGAAGCCTTGCCGGGCGTGCGCAAGACGGCGCTGTTCGAGATTCGGCGAAGGTCCGGCCTGGACGATGACAGCGATATCGACATCAATGAAGATGAGGGATTCGGCACCTTCCAGGTCGCGTCCGCCGCCGGCCTGGCGCGCATGGCGCCGAACGGTCTCCTGACCCAGACCGAGAGCGTCGACGTCGCCTGCCTGAAGCCGGCGCTGGTGAGAATGTTGAAGATCATTGAAAGCCGCTATGGCAAGAAGGTCGTCGTGACCTCGGGCTATCGAGATCCCAGCCGCAACCGCCGCGCGCGAGGCGCGAGAAATTCCCTCCATATGTACTGCGCGGCTGCCGACATACAGGTTCCCGGCGTCAGCAAGTGGGACCTCGCAAACTTCGTACGCTCGATGCCTGGGCGCGGCGGGGTGGGCACATATTGCCACACCGAGTCGGTTCATGTGGACGTCGGGCCGGAGCGCGACTGGAATTGGCGTTGCCGCCGCCGCAAGTAAGCAAAAAAGTTGCTGTTTATGGTCGGCGGTGGGGTTGCCGGTTCACAACAACCCCATTATAAGGCCGGCCGTGGCTGCGCCCATCGTCTAGAGGTTAGGACGGCGCCCTTTCACGGCGCAAACAGGGGTTCGATTCCCCTTGGGCGTACCAATCCCCGCAAAGTGCTGATTTCCTTTAATTTTCCTTATCCCCGGCACTGCCCCATCTACCTTGATGGCGCAAGACGCCTGGCAACGCGCCCGAATCAGCCACCGGGGCCACGAAAGCCCTGGCGTCCTTGACGACAGCCATTTTTGTTTGCGCCAGCGCAAAGAACACTTGGGCGATTGCGGTATTCCTTGTTCTCCACCAGAGGGAGAACAAGGCATGTCTGGCGCCAATCAGGAAAGAACCCTGCTACCGATGCTCATCGCCGGACTGCTCCTCGTCTCAGTCGGCGGCATCATCATCATGCTATTCGTCTGACGATATCTGCGCACACCAGTCCGTCCAGTTCGATACCCTGCGCCGAATAACGTCCTTCGAAGCCCCGCTGCCTCTGTTGAAGCGGAAGCTCACACCAGTTCGACCTCGACAACGCCAGGCACGGCTCGCATGGCCGAGGCCAGCTGAGGCGATATGCGGTAGCGATCAGGCAATGCGATCTCCACCTCCCCTGCCCCGTTCTCCTTGATGAGAACGAAGCTCACCTGCCCTTCGCCCTTGACCGAGAGATGATTCGCAAGCGCGTTTACAGGAGCCGCATCGCGCACAAAAATGCGCAACTGTTTCTGAATTCGGCTTGCCTCGTCCTCCAGCGATTGCACCGTCTGGATCCGCAGATTGACGCCCTCCGGACGATCCTCCGCAGAGACGGTGATGACCACCGACTTGCCCGGCTCGAGCAGGTCCCGATATTGCGCCAAGGTTTCAGAAAACAGCACGGCTTCGTATTGGCCGCTGGTATCGGAGAGGTTCACGACGCCCATCTTGTTGCCGGTTCGTGTCTTCCGTTCCTGCTTGGACGTGACGGTACCGGCCAGACGCCCGGCAGTAGCGCCACGTTTCACCGCCGCCGAGAATTCGGCCCAGCTCTGCACCCGCATCTTCTCCAGGGCCTTGCGGTATTCGTCGAGAGGATGCGCCGAGAGATAGAAGCCGACCACCTGGAACTCGCGATGCAATCGTTCCGCCGGCAGCCAGGGTTCCACACTGGGCAGCGCCAATGCCTGCGACTGAGCACCTAGCGAAGCGCCGAAAATGTCGTGCTGGCCGGAGACGGCGTTCTGTTGTGCGAGAGCCGCCAGCCCCATCATTCGCTCCACGCCCGCCATCATGGCAGCACGGTCATGACCGAAACAATCCAGCGCTCCGGCCATGATGAGGCTTTCGAAAACGCGCTTGCCGACAATCTTCGGGTCGATCCGCTCGCAGAAATCGGCCAGGCTCTTGAAAGGTCCGTCCTTTCGCTTCTCCACTATATGGTCCACTGCGGCATCGCCCACCCCCTTCAATGCCGCCAGCGAATAATAGATCGTGTTCTCACCAACCTCGAATGCCCGGAACGAGGTCTGGACGGAAGGGGGCACCACATTGATGCCGAGACGCAGCGCATCCTGGCGGAAATCCGCCAGCTTGTCCGTGTTGGCCATGTCTAGCGTCATTGAAGCCGCCAGGAACTCGACGGGATAATGCGCCTTCAGATAGGCCGTCTGGTAGGAGACGACCGCATAGGCTGCCGCATGGGACTTGTTGAACCCGTAGTCGGCAAACTTCGCCAGCAGGTCGAAGATGAAGTCGGCCTGTTGCCTTGAAACTCCCCTCTCCACGGCGCCGGAGACGAAGCGTTCGCGCTGCTTGTCCATCTCGGCGCGGATCTTCTTGCCCATGGCGCGGCGCAGCAGGTCTGCTTCGCCGAGCGAATAGCCCGCCAGCTCCTGGGCGATCTGCATGACCTGCTCCTGGTAGACGATGACGCCCTGCGTCTCCTTCACCAGATGGTCGATCTTCGGGTGGATGGAGGCGGTTTCCTCCTCGCCATGCTTGCGCGCATTGTAGGTCGGGATGTTTTCCATCGGCCCTGGGCGGTAGAGCGCCACCAGTGCGATCAGGTCCTCGATGCGGTCCGGCTTCATGCCTATCAGCGCCTTGCGCATGCCCGCGCTTTCCACCTGGAACACGCCGACCACCTCGCCACGCGCCAGCATCTGGTAGGTCTTCTCGTCGTCCAGCGGTATCTTGGACAGGTCGATGTCGATGCCGCGCCGCCGGATCAGCTTCACGGCCGTATCCAGCACTGTAAGCGTCTTGAGCCCCAGGAAGTCGAACTTCACCAGCCCGGCCTGTTCGACATATTTCATATTGAACTGGGTGACCGGCATGTCCGAGCGCGGGTCGCGGTACATCGGCACCAGCTCCGACAGGGGCCGGTCGCCGATGACGATGCCTGCAGCGTGAGTGGAGGCGTGCCGATAAAGGCCCTCCAGCTTCTGCGCCATGTCCAACAGGGTCTGGACGATGGGCTCTTTCTCCGCCTCCTCCGCGAAACGAGGCTCGTTGGCAATCGCGTCGGCCAGCTTCACCGGATTGGCAGGATTTTGCGGCACCATCTTGCACAGCCGATCAACCTGCCCGTAGGGCATCTGAAGCACACGGCCGACATCGCGCAGCACCGCCCTGGCCTGCAATGTTCCGAAGGTGATGATCTGGCCGACCTGGTCGCGTCCGTACTTTGCCTGAACGTAGCGGATCACCTCCTCACGCCGGTCCTGGCAGAAGTCGATATCGAAGTCCGGCATCGACACGCGGTCCGGATTGAGGAACCGCTCGAACAGCAGCGAGAAGCGTAGCGGGTCGATGTCGGTAATGGTCAGTGCGTAGGCGACAAGCGAACCGGCGCCGGAACCACGGCCCGGCCCGACCGGAATGTCATGCGCTTTCGCCCATTTGATGAAGTCCGAAACGATCAGAAAGTAGCCGGGGAACTTCATCTTTTCGATGATGCCGAGCTCGTATTCCAACCGTTGCTCGTAATCTTCGACAGTGTGACCGGCAGTCGGACCGTGAGCGGAAAGCCGCAGGCGCAGGCCCTCACGCGCCTGGCGCTTCAGTTCTTCCGCTTCGGCTTTTTCTGCCGCCTCCGGATCGGCAACATCTGCGCCGGCAAAGCGGGGCAGGATCGGCTTGCGGTTTCTGGGATAGTAGGAGCAGCGGCGCGCGATCTCGACCGTATTGTCCAGTGCTTCGGGCAGGTCAGCAAAAAGCGCCGCCATTTCTGCCTGATTCTTCAGATAATTGTCGGGCGAAAGACGCCGCCTGTCATCGGAAGCGATGACGGAGCCTTCCGCGATGGCGATGAGCGCATCATGCGCCTCATAGTCCTCCCGCGCCGGAAAGAACGCCTCATTGGTAGCAACCAGCGGGAGTTCGTGGCGATAGGCGAGGTCAATGGTATCCCGCTCAATGCCGCGGTCGTATCCGCCCAGACGCTCAAGTTCGACATAGAGCCGGTCACCGAACAGATCCTTCAGGGCCAGCAGCCGCGCCTCCGCCAGACCGGCATGTCCTTCCCTGAGCGCGGTGCCGATCGGCCCGCGAGGACCGCCGCTAAGACAGATAAGCCCCTGGGACCTCCCCTGCAGCATCGCTGTCGTCAGGTGAACCGGGTCGCCGGGCGGCGTGTCGAGGTAGACGTGGCTGACCAGCCGGACGAGATTGGCATAGCCTTCCTCCGTGGCGGCAAGCAGCACGACGGGCAGCAACGGCTGTCCGTGGCGCCGGCGGT
>QGUU01000243.1 GCA_003242525.1 Pseudomonadota bacterium
CACGATCACCACGTCGAGCGACGGGTCGTGCTCCTTCAGCCGGATCGCCGTCCACAGGCCAAGGAAGCCGCCGCCGACAATCGCTACGTCGGCGCTCGTGTCGCCCACGAGCGGGGGCTCCAGACCCTCGTCTGCGGCGAGCGCCTGCTGCAGCCAGTGACTGCGCCAAGCGACGTCGGCGGGGTCAATCTTCGGCATGCTTCCACCTCGTCAGGTCCCGGGCGCCAGCCTGCGTTCGACCAGCCGCACAAAGATCGCCGCGCCGATGGGCAGGATGGCGTCGTTGAAGTCGTAGTTCACGTCGTGGCAGATCGCCTGGTGCTCGGCATCGCCCTGCCCGATCAGGAAGTAGCAACCCGGCCGTCGCTGCAGCATGAAGGAGAAGTCTTCCGAGCCGAGCTCCGGCGCCGGGTTGCGCACGATGGCATCGCCCGCCACGACGTCTCTCGCGGCCTGCTCGACGAAGCGCGCATGTTCGGCACTGTTTACCGTCGCGGCAAACAGTGTCTCGTGCTCGATTGCGGCGCGTGCGCCATAGGCCTCTGCCTCGCTCTCGGCGATCTTCCTGATCGCGCCCTGGAGTTCCCGGCGCACCGCCTCGCTGAAGCAGCGCACGGTGCCGGACATCGTCGCCTTGTCCGGAATGGTGTTGAACGCCTCGCCCGCATGCAGGGCGCCGATCGTCACGACCGCCGGCGATGAAACATTCGTCACGCGGCCCGGCAGTGCTTCTATGGCGAGCAGTATGCGTGCGGCAATCGGCAGCGGGTCGATCGCCAGATGCGGCGTCGCCGCGTGGCCGCCGCGCCCGTGGACGGTGATGGTGAAGCGGTCGGCGGCCGCCGCCACGACATCGTCGTAGATAACCACTTGGCCGAACGGGCGCTCTGAGTTGTGGTAGGCATAGATCTCGTCGCAGGGGAAACGGTCGAACAGCCCGTCCTCCAGCATGGCGAGGGCTCCCCCCCGTCCCTCTTCCGCCGGCTGGAAGATGAAATGTACCGTGCCTGCGAAGTCGCGTGTCCGGGCAAGCGCCGCTGCTGCGCCGAGCAGCGTCGCCATGTGCCCGTCATGGCCGCAGGCATGCATGCGGCCCGCCGCACGCGATGCATGGGGCAGTGCCCGCGCCTCCGTCATTGGTAGCGCGTCCATGTCGGCGCGCAGGCCGATGCTTCTGGCCCCGCCGCCATGCCTGCCCGTCAGCGTCCCGACCACGCCGGTTCGCCCAACACCCTCGGTTACCTCGATGCCGAAACCGCGCAGCCTCTCGGCCACGAAGCGCGCCGTCTCGACCTCCTCGAAACCCAGCTCCGGCCGCGCATGCAGGTAGCGGCGCCAGCCGGTCATCTCTTCGGCGATGTTTGCGACCGCTGCCGGAATCTTCATGACGCGGCCCCTGCTCGCATTCTTGCGGCCCGGCCCTGCAGCCAGGCGATGACACCGAGTAGCAGAGCCGAGAACAGGACCAGCAGCACGGCCACCGAGGCGATCGCGGGGCTGACGGATTCGCGCACGCCGGAGAAGATCATGCGGGGCAGTGTGCGCTGTTCGCCGGTGGTCAGGAAACTCGCCACCACCACCTCATCGAAGGATATGATGAAGGCGATGATCGCCCCGCTCACGACACCCGGCGCGATCAGCGGCAGGATCACCTTGAAGAAGGTCCGCATCGTGCCTGCGCCGAGCGATGCTGCGGCGCGCACGAGCGTGCGGTCGAATCCCTGTAGGCTGGCCACCACGGTGGTCAGCATCACGGGAACGGCGAGCGCCGTGTGCGTGAGGATGAGCGCCCAGAGGCTACCCGTCATGCCGGCTGCGGCGAAGAAGGAAAAGGCCGCGACACCGACGATGACGACCGGCGCCACAAGCGGTGCCGCGACTACCGCATAGACGATCCTCTTGCCCGGGAAATGGCCCCAGACGAGGCCGATAGCTGCGGGGATGCCAAGCAGCGAGGAGAAGAAGGTGGCCGCCAGGGCCACCACGACGGAATTGATGAAGGACGAGAACCAGCGCGGGTCGTCGAGCAGTTCCTGGTACCAGCGTGTCGAGTAGCCCGGCGTCGGAAAGGCCAAAGAATTGCCGCTGGTCAGCGACATCGGCACGATGATCAGCAATGGCACCAGAATGAAGGCGAGCAGCAGCACCGCATAGGCATACATCGCCGTACTGCGGATGGACGCGGCCTTCATGCGAGAGCTCCACGCCTGCGGGTCAATGCACGTGCCGTCCAGAACAGCAGGGCGGCGAGCAGGAGGATTAGCAGCAGCTGGACCGACAGCGCGGCGGCGAGCCCCCAGTTGAGCGTCGTGTTCGTATAGAAGGCAATGTAGGAGGAGATCATCTGGTCGCCGGGCCCGCCGACCAGCATTGGCGTGATGTAGTAGCCGAGCGCGAAGACGAAGACGATCGCGGCGCCCGCCAGGATGCCGGGCATGATCAACGGCAGTTGCACACGGCGCCACGCGGTGATCCATGGTGCGCCGAGTGAGAGCGCCGCCTTCATGTAGCTCGTCGGCACGCGCCGCATTACCGAGACGAGGGACAGAACCATCAGCGGCAGCAGCACCTGCACCATGGCGATGTAGAGCGAGAAGCGCGTGTAGATCAGCGTCAGCGGTTCGGGCACGAGGCCGGTGAAGACAAGCGCGGCATTCACCGGCCCGTTCTTTTGCAGCACGATGATCCAGATCACCGTGCGCACCAGCAGCGACGTCCACAATGGAAAGAGAACCAGGGCGAATATCAGCCGCGACCAGGATGGCGGCGCGCTGACGATCGCCTGCGCCAGCGGTATGGCAAGGACGGCGCAGATCACCGTCACCACAATGCTGATCCAGACGGTGCGCAGCAGCGCATCGAGGAAGACCGCCCGGTCGGCCGGAACACGCTCGATACCGCCGTCGGCGGAACGTTGCAGGTCCAGGCTGCCGAGCAGATAGTAGTCGGTCACCGTGCCGCTGGCGCGGATGATCTCGCTCCACAGCGCGGGATCGTTCCAGCCGGGATGCGCCGCGAGCAACACCTCGCTCACCGGTCGCATATCGAACTTGCCTTCCGAGGCGTCCTTGGCCGTCCTGATGACCAGGTAGCGTGTGCCCACGAGCCGTTGGTTGACAAGTTGCGCCAGCACGCCGTCGCGGCCGTTGGCGCGAGCCTCGGCAAGATCCTCGACCAGGGCGGCAAGCACCGGCTCCGGCGGCGGTCCGTCCGC
Organism: Pseudomonadota bacterium; assembly: GCA_003242525.1. Lineage (GTDB taxonomy): Bacteria > Pseudomonadota > Alphaproteobacteria > Rhizobiales > Rhizobiaceae > Mesorhizobium. Next base: position 3,215 of record QGUU01000243.1, read on the forward strand.
CGGGCGCCACTCGCCGATCGCCGCGAAGGTGCGCGACAGGTTTCCGGTCATGTCGGAATTGTCGACGGCCAGCCAGAGGAAGCGGGCGACTGGCCAGAGGAAGATGAAGACGATGAAAAGGACGAGCGGCGCCACCATGGCAGCCATCAGCAGGTTCTGCCGACGGACACGTTGTCCTGCCCTGGCGCCGTCGCTCGACATTCCGCCTTACTGAGCCAGCCAGGCCTTGAACCGGGCTTCGAGCGCTTCCTTGTTCTCGACCCAGAACTGGGTGTCGTAGGTCGCGCCATACTTGGCATGCTCGGGTGAAGTCGGCAGGTTCTTCAGCCACTCGGCCGGCACGTATTCGGCAGCCTCGACGCGGCCCGTGCCGTAGGCGTAGAGCTTGGAGAAGCCGGCCTGGTTTTCCGGGACGGAGAACCACTTCAGCAGGTCCAGGGCCGCCTTTTCATTGGGTGAGCCCTTCACCACGGACCACATGTCGGTACCGTAGAAGAAGCCGGCCTCCCAGACGATCTTATAGTTCTTCTTCTCGTTGACGATGTCGTTCGTGATGCGCGCGTTATACTGGTCAGTCATTACGACTTCGCCGCTGGCCAGGTTCTGCATCGCCTGTGTCGAGCTGCTCCACCAGACGACATGCGGCTTGATCGTGTCCAGCTTGGCGAAGGCGCGATCGACGCCACCGGGCTTGCGCAGCTCAGTGTAGACGTCGGCGGGTGCGACGCCATCTGCCATCATCGCGTTTTCAAGCGTGTATTGAGCCTGCGAGAGCATTCCGCGCTTGCCGGGGAACTTCTCAACATCGAAATAGTCCGCCCAGGTCTTCGGACCCTCTCCCGGGATCGCATCGGCGTTGTAGGCAAGAATCGTAGCCCAAGTGTCCGAGGCAACGCCGCACTCCATGATCGTGCCGGGGTGATACTTCGTCGGATCGCCGGTGATCTCGGGAGTGAGCGGCACGAACAGGCCTTCGGCACAGCCGATTTCCACCGAAGGCGCTTCCGGCGAAACAAGGTCCCAGGTGATGCTGCCGGACTGGACCTGCGCGCGGATCTTGGCAAGCTCTCCGCCCCATTCCTCCTGCACGATCTTGATGCCTGTCTGCTCGGTGTACTTGTCCCAGACGCCTTCCTTGTAGGCCTTGTCCCAATTGCCGCCCCAGCCGACGACGGTGATCGCGTCTGCGGCCTGCGCACATGAGATGGATGCGGTAAGGAGCGCCACAATGGCGAGCGAATGCCTGACCTTCAACATGCCTGTTCCCCTTCCTTGTTACATTTGATCAAATTTCATACCGAAGACGGATTGAAATGCAAGCGGAAATCATCAACTATGGCGCCGAAATGCCGCGCAGGCGGAAAAAGTCATCAGGATTTGATCAATGTTGGATGCCTCTACCTCCAGACTTGGCAATGCCAGCCTCGACGTCGTTCTCGCCGATGCGCGGCAGCGTTTCACTGCGGCCAATCCCCAGAGCCTGAAACGGCACCAGGATGCAGCCAACTCGCTGCCCGGAGGCAATACCCGCGCAGTGCTCTGGTATCGCCCCTTCCCGCTGACGCTCGTCTCCGGTGATGGTTGCCATGTCACCGATCTCGACGGCCATCGCTATGTCGACCTCGTGTCCGAGTACAGCGCCGGGCTCTACGGCCACTCCGACAAGATCATCGCGGCGGCGCTCAAGGAGGTCATCGACCAGGGCCTCTTGCTCGGCGCGCCCAATCGTTACG
>QGUU01000244.1 GCA_003242525.1 Pseudomonadota bacterium
GTGATATGGTGATCGCCCCACCTTGCATATGCTCATAAATGTCGAGAAAGCGCAGTATGGCGCCGGCGTCGGTCGAGGTCATCGTCAATGAGCGCTGCCCGCCCTTGCTTCCGCTGGAGACGTTGATGGCGGCGCCCGAACTCGCAACTGCATTCACTGTGAGGCCGTTCACCCTGGCGCCCGATGCGCTGTAGTCCAGCTTCAGGTTGGCAAGTTGCTCCCCGTGAAAGCCCGTCAACGACTTGACGTCGGCAGTCACCGAAACCGATCCCGAAGTGGACTTCGTCGCCGTATCAATATCCGAGGTGAACTGCTTGATGAGCGGGCGCGCGTCGAGGGCGTCGCCCTGAATCGTTACCGCATATCCATTTGCGGACCGCTTCACGGAAACCGCGACATCATCGCCCCGGTTGAGGCGAACCCTGTCGAACTCCGCGGAAGACAGGTCATCGCCTTCCAGTACGACCCGACCCCGGATCGCGAAGCTCTTGCCGTCGAGATCGAAACCGGAAAGCGTGGTGTGTGGGCCGTCCGCAGCCATGGTGAAAGAAACATTGGCGGGAACGCCCGCGCCCTTGCTCCAGCCGGCCCAGGGAATCGTCAATCTGGTGTTGGTCAGGTCCGCGGAAACCTTCCTGCTACCATCGTCCCTGCGGTCCACGGCAACCCGTACAGTCCCTGAAAGCAGGGTCGAAAGTCCGGGCATGAAGGCTTCGCGCGTCTGGTCGTCGATGACGAGCACCACCTTGCGGCTGCGGGCCGGACCTTCCCTTCCGATTGGCTCGAGAAGGTCGATCTCGGCTGGAATGCCGCTGAGGCGCCCTCGGGCCACAATGGTGGCCTTCAGCGGGTCGACCGTGATCGTGCCGTCGGCCTCCGTCACGATCTGCCCGTCAAGCGGCTTGGACAGCGCAAGATCCTGATATTCGAGTGAGACCAGCCAGCCCAGACCGCTCGTGTCCACCCCTGACTGAAGGGGAATGTCGGCCTTCACATTTCCCTTCACCGTCCCGGAAAGCTCTTCCGGCAGGATTCCGACATGGCTCATGGCGTTGATCGGCTCGTAGGAAGCCAGTTCGGCAATGGCCGGCGCCTCGCCGGCAACATCGATATCCAGGGCGCCGATCACCGGCGAGACGTTGGCCTTCTTGACCACCAGCTTGCCGTTGCTGGCGGCGACGGTACGCCCGCTGGGCATGAAGACCGTGCCCGACGACAGGGTGATCTCGACATCGTTGCCGTGAAACTCCACGGCGCCGATGGCGTCTCGCACGGGCGGAATGCGCCCAGCCGTATCGAAGCGCGAGCCGTCGATCTCAAAACGGCCGGACACTTCCTCTCCGGTAAGCGGAACGCCGTTTCCTGCGCGCCCGGGTTCTACGCGATACTTCACATTGCCATTGAGAACCTGGCCCCCGAACAGATTTTCAAGCACCCAACGACGCGCTCCGCGGGCAGAAAACCACGGCCAAAGCTGCTTCACCTGTGAAACGGGCATGTCGTGCACGCCGATCGCAAGCGATACGCCGGGCTCCTTGCCCGGCTCGAAGGCAAGGGCGAGACTGCCCAGCACCTCCCCTGCGGCATCCGAACGGAGAGCGATCGTGTCGGCGATCAGCTGGCGGCTTTCGGTCGCATAGGTTCCGGCGATGCGAGCCAGGAATTTAAGTGCCGGTTCCGGAGAATCCTGCGGGGCAAGAATGGAGCCGTTGCTGACCATGTCGTAGCGATAGGATGGCTCTTCCGACAGGCCGGGGGTACGCGGCTTCGGTCCGATGGACCCTTCGAAATCGAATCGGGAGCGACCTGACTTCAGGAGCAGTCGATCAACCGCGATCTTGTTGGCGCCCTCGGCAACGGTGGCATTAAAGACGATGTCGGCAGGGAAGGTTTCCGAACCGACAGCGAATACCGCACCATTGAGCAACATCGAAACGCTCAGGCGGGAGGCGCTGTCGCCCTGCCCCTCTTCGCCGGTCAAATGAAGCGCGACATCGTGCAGCTTGATGCCGGCCAAGGTGGTCGTGTCACCTTGCGGAGGCGCGATGGCGATTTCGGCCTCGAGGCTATCGATTCTTTTCCCGTCAGTTCCGCGCTTCACGGACGCGTCGACCGCCAGAGCCCTGCCGTCGACATCGGCCTTGCCCGTAAGCCTGACCTTCCCGCTTCCGCCTTCCGCAATCCGACCCTCAGCGATCCGCAACAGCCTGACGCCGGCACCTTGCGGAAGCGCAATTTCGACATTCTGCAAGCCGATGCGGCGCAGTGAATCGCTGTGGACCGCATTCAGTGCGTGATGCAGGCTGGCAAAGACCGCCGGAACGACCTTGTCCGGATCGATCAGCCCGTCTGCGTTGCGCAAGGCTGCGACCCAGTCTCCGTCCCCCGCAGGCAGGCCTGCCGCAACGATGCGGGCATCATTGAGATGGGCGCTGGTGATCCGAACCTGCCCCGACAGGAGCGGCATCAGCCGAACACCGAACCTGACTGATCCGGCATCTATCGTTGACCCACCGGATGCCGCCTTGAGGCTGACGTCATGCACTTCCAACGCTAGAAGGCTGTTTGCATCCAGCGTAATGTTCGCCCGCCCAAGGGCGATCTCCACATCGACGCCCGCAGCCTCCTCGATTGCGCGCTCGGCTGCGCTGCGCATCTGTTCGGCGCCTATGCCGAAAGCGCCGATCGAATAGACGGCGGCCGCAAAGGCGATGAAAAGGCACAGCACGGCCAGCGCGGCCTTGGACAGGAACCGGCGGCGGGATTTTGCCGGGCCAAGTGCCGCCGGACCGGCCGACGGCATCGCATTCAGGTCGGCGATCTCGTCGCGCCGAAACCTGACCCATTCATGCCGCCTGTTTTCGTGACTCACAAAGCTTTCCGTTCGTGAATTCGATGGTGGACGAATCCCCGCAGCGCACTATACCGATACGCCCCATATTACCTCAAACGGAGTCCGGAGCCTTTTATGGCCGAACTGAACGTAGGCGACCTTGCGCCCGATTTCGAACTCCCGCGCGATGGCGGCGGCACGATCAGGCTTTCGGACCTGCGTGGCAGGCTAGTCGTGCTCTACTTCTACCCGCAAGACAACACGACCAGTTGCACCGCCGAGGCCATCGCTTTTTCGCACCTTATGCCCGAGTTCGAGGCAGCCGGGGCCGCCGTTATCGGCCTTTCCCCCGATAGCGCCGGAAAACACGACGAATTCAAGGCAAGGCATGGGCTGTCGGTGGCCCTCGTGGCCGACGAGGAACGGCGCGTAATCGAGGCTTATCAACTGTGGGTGGAAAAGCAGATGTTTGGGCGCCGCTATATGGGCGTGGAGCGAGCCACGTTCCTGATCGACCGGAATGGCCGCATCGCCCGGATCTGGCGCAAGGTTCGGGTCAAAGGGCACGCCGAGGCCGTATTGGAGGCGGTCCGCTCCCTTTGAGGAGGCCGCAAAGCGTCCCGCATTGCGAACCAAAAGGCTTTGTTAACCCTAACAATGTGTAATTGCTGACGGGTGTGGCAAATGGAAGCCTGGGGCCGTGAACGCAACCGCTCAGTCAGCAGTCTTCGGCAAACGCAAGGAACCTCATACCGTCATCATCGCCCGCGGCAGTGAAATTCGGCATTTCACTGTGCGGCCGTGGCTGGCGGCTTTCGCAGGGTCCGCGCTGGCGGCGATTGCCATTGGCTACCTGCTGGCGACCTCCTATCTGGTGTTGCGCGACGACCTGATCGGGGCAGCGACTGCGCGGCAGGCACGCATGCAGCAGGCCTATGAAGACCGCATTTCCGCCTTGCGCGCGCAACTTGACCGCGTGACCAGCCGCCAGCTCCTCGACCAGCAGCTGATGGAAAGCAAAGTCAGCGAACTGCTGAACCGGCAAAGCCAGCTCAGCCAAAGGCATGGCCGGCTCGGTTCGCTCCTCGAACGGGCAGAAGCGAACGCCCAGTCCGGGAGCCTGCCTGAAACCGCACCAACTCCGCCCCGAAGGCCCGATCTGCGTGCCGAAATTGACACGGACGCCGCCTTCGCAACCAGGCACGCTTCCGCAAGCGCAGCAGAGACGGCAGAGGCCTTCTCGCTGTGGTCGACCCGCGAGACGACGTTGCCCGGCGAGTCCGTCGCCGACCGGGCAGACAAGATCTTCGTTTCAATCAACCGTTCACTACGGGCGATCGAACAGGAACAGCTGGCGCGTATCGCCAATCTCGCCGACGTGGCATACGAAAATGCCGATGCCATCGCTGAGGCGCTGCGCGAGGCAAAACTGCCCATCGACGGCGATTTCGGAAAGGGCGAGAGGGATGTGGGCGGCCCGCTGATCCCAATCGACAGCGCGACCTTCTTCGAAGCCAAGGTCAAGGAACTGGACGAGGCGCTGGAGACGCTTGACAATCTCCGGGGGAAAGCTCGCCGCCTGCCGCTCGCCAATCCTGCGCCGGGGCAGGCCGTGACCAGCCCATTCGGCGTAAGAACGGACCCCATCCTCGGTACGGCCGCGCTGCATTCAGGCATAGATTTCCGCGCTCCGGTCGGCATGGCCGCGAAGGCGACCGCCCCCGGCAAGGTCGTTCATGCAGGCTGGGCCGGCGGCTATGGCCGCATGGTCGAAGTCGACCATGGCAACGGGTTTTCCACACGCTACGGCCATTTGAGCAAGATACTGGTGACCGTGGGCCAAAAGGTTGAAGCGGGCGAGGTCGTCGGCAAGACCGGTTCCACCGGCCGCTCGACGGGTCCCCACCTGCATTACGAAGTCCGCCACAATGGAGAGGCGGTCAACCCGCTGCGCTTCCTGAAGGCAGGCAGAACCATCGAGAAGTGGTTGTAAGCCGGGCGCCGGGGCCGCGGGGGCGAACCCTTTCCAGGCGCCCGAAAGCACGCGCGGCAAGAAAGGGCAAG
>QGUU01000245.1 GCA_003242525.1 Pseudomonadota bacterium
CGCAATTCCTGGACCCGGATGCAGGGTTCTTCCAGCAGATGCTTGTCTTCGAAACCACATTCCTCGTGCTGGCCTTCGCCAATGCGCTGGGATACGCCGCCGCGGCGTCAAGGGCCCGTTCGCTGGTGCGCAACGAGCGCGCCATACGCATCTTCAACCGTGCGGGCGGCTCGCTGCTGGTCGGTGCCGGCGTTGCGACCGTGGCGATAAGGGCGAATGGGTGATGCGGTTTGATCAAATCGTCATACAATTGACGGACGCCCCTTCTTGCCCTAGTAATTTTTGCGAGCCTCGAAAAAATAGACTTGCGGCGGGAGGCGATCCGCTGCTTGAGCGGGCTGAGGAGGAAACATGTATCTCGGGCTCGATCTGGGCACGTCGGGCGTCAAGGCTCTTCTGATCGACGACAATCAGGCGGTCATCGGCTCGGGGCATGGCGCGCTGGAGGTGTCGCGCCCGCATCATGGTTGGGCCGAGCAGGACCCTGCGGACTGGATAAGGGCCTGCGACGAGGCCATTTCCGAACTGAGAGCAGCGCATCCGGGGGGACTGGCGGCTGTGCAGGGCATCGGCCTTTCAGGCCAAATGCATGGCGCAACGTTGCTCGATTCGGCCGACCGGGTCTTGCGGCCCTGCATCCTGTGGAACGATACGCGCAGCCATGCCGAAGCTGCCCGGCTCGACGCCGATCCGCGTTTCAGGACGATCACCGGCAATATCGTTTTTCCCGGGTTCACCGCACCGAAACTGGTCTGGGTGAAAAACAATGAGCCGGACCTCTTTGCCAGGGTGCGGAAGGTGCTCCTGCCCAAGGACTTCCTGCGATTGTGGCTGGCCGGGGAGCATGTTTCCGAAATGTCGGACTCGGCCGGCACCTCCTGGCTCGACGTGGCGCAGCGGCGCTGGTCTCCGGAGCTTCTGGCTGCAACCGATCTCTCCATCGACCACATGCCGGCGTTGGTGGAAGGTTCGCACAGGGCGGGCGCGCTACGTTCCGGACTGGCCGCGCAATGGGGCATGACGCCAGGCATTCCTATTGCGGGCGGTGCTGGTGACAATGCGGCCTCCGCCTGCGGCATGGGCATCGTGGGCAAGGGCCATGCCTTTGTTTCGCTCGGGACATCCGGCGTCCTGTTTGCGGCGAATGCTGCCTATCTGCCCAATCCGGAAAGCGCGGTACACACCTTCTGCCATGCGCTGCCGGATACGTGGCACCAGATGGGCGTCATCCTGTCGGCGACGGATTCGCTGAACTGGCTGGCGGGCATCACCGGCACAGCCGCGGCCCAACTGACGGACGAACTCGGCGATGTATTGAAGGCGCCGGGCGGCGTTACTTTCCTGCCCTATCTCTCCGGAGAACGCACGCCCTACAATGATGCAGCGATACGGGGGGCCTTCGTCGGTCTGGAACATGCGTCCGGACGTGAGGCGCTCACCCAGGCCGTGCTGGAGGGCGTCGCCTTCGCCTTCCGCGACAGCCTGGAGGCGCTCAAGTCCGCCGGAACAGTGCTTGACCGCGTCACCGCCATTGGCGGTGGCTCGCGCTCGCGCTATTGGCTGAAAGTCATCGCCACTGCGCTCGGCATACCGGTCGACATTCCCTCCGACGGTGATTTTGGAGCCGCCTTCGGCGCGGCGCGTCTTGGGCTGATCGCCGCAACTGGCGCTGATCCGCTCGCGGTCTGCACCGCCCCCGCAACCCAGGCCACGGTCGAACCGGATGCAGGTCTCGCCAGTGCCTTCGAAGATGCCTACCGGCGCTATCGCGCCCTCTATCCTGCAATCAAGGGAGTTCAAGCATGAGCACCGGTTTCTTTGGCGATATCGGTAAAATCCGCTACGAAGGGCCGGATTCGACCAATCCGCTCGCCTACCGCTTCTACGACAAGGACGAGGTGGTGCTGGGCAAGCGGATGGAAGATCATCTGCGCTTTTCCGTTGCCTACTGGCATTCCTTCGCCTGGCAGGGCGGCGATCCGTTCGGCGGCCAGACCTTCGAGAGACCCTGGTTCGGCGACGACATGGAGAAGGCGAGGCTGAAGGCGGACGTGGCCTTCGAGATGTTTTCCATCCTCGGCGTGCCCTTCTACTGCTTCCACGATGCCGATGTGCGGCCGGAAGGAAAGACATTCGCCGAAAGCGCGGCGCGGCTGGACGAGATGGCAGACATTTTCTCGGCCAAGCAGGAAGAAACCGGCGTGCGCCTGCTATGGGGCACGGCAAACCTTTTCTCGCACCGTCGCTTCATGGCGGGCGCGGCAACCAATCCGGACCCTGACGTCTTCGCCTACGCTGCCGCTACGGTGAAGAAATGCATCGATGTGACGATGAGGTTGGGCGGCGAGAATTATGTCCTGTGGGGCGGCCGCGAAGGCTATGAGACGCTGCTCAACACGGATCTGAAGCAGGAGCAGGAACAGGCCGGCCGTTTCCTTTCGCTTGTGGTGGACTATAAGCACCGCATAGGCTTCAAGGGAACCATCCTCATCGAGCCCAAGCCGCAGGAACCGACCAAGCACCAGTACGACTACGATGTGGCCACCGTCTATGGCTTCCTGAAGAAGTTCGGGCTGGAGAACGAGGTCAAGGTCAATATCGAGCAGGGCCACGCCATCCTGGCTGGCCACTCCTTCGAACATGAGCTGGCGATGGCCAATGCCTTGGGCATCTTCGGCTCCATCGACATGAACCGCAACGACTACCAGTCGGGCTGGGATACCGACCAGTTTCCCAACAATGTGCCCGAAATGGCGCTCGCCTATTACCAGGTGCTGCTGGCCGGCGGCTTCACCACGGGCGGCACCAATTTCGACGCAAAACTGCGCCGGCAGTCGATCGACCCGAAGGACCTGCTGATCGCCCATATAGGCGGCATGGACTGCTGCGCACGCGGCCTGAAGGCAGCCGCCCGGATGATCGAGGACAAGGCGCTTAGCGCGCCGCTGGAGGAACGTTATGCCGGCTGGCGCTCGGCGGAAGCCCGGGCGATGCTTTCGGGGCAGCGTACGCTGGAGGAGATTGCCGAACGTGTCGTCAGGGAAACGATCGAGCCTGAGCCGCGCTCGGGCCGCCAGGAGTATCTGGAGAATATCGTCAACCGCTACGTCTGAGCGTACAGCAGCTCATCGAGGGTGCCGAGCGTCGGCAGGAAACAGCCTGATCCTATCGCCGGCGCAATCGCGTCGGCGCCTCCCTGAAAGCGCGTGAGAAGGCGCGCGAAAATGCGGCGGTTGAGGAAAATCCGGTTCGTTCGGCAATATCGGCCATGGATACCCGCGTATCCGTGACGAGCTTGCGCGCGGCATTGAGGCGAAGGCGAAGATAGTAGGCGCCCGGCGTTTCGCCGATCGAACGGCGGAAGATCATTTCCAGCGTGCGCGGCGTAACGCCTGAGCGCCTGGCGATGGCGGCAACGGTGAGTGGCTGGTCCACATGTGCTTCCATCAGGCGGATTGCCTGCGCCAGGCGCGGGTCGTAGCCCTGCAGCCTGCCGAGAGAGACCAGGGGCTGCGCGTCCGTGGCCGCCCGGGTCTGGTCATAAATGAAGACGCTTGCAACATCGAGGGCGACTGCCATGCCGAGCCGGGAGCGGACCAGATGGAGCATGAGGTCAAAAGTCGGTGCGGCTCCACCGGAGGTAAATATCGGACCGTCAATGACATACCGGTCCGGACGTACGTCCGTGCCTGGAAAGGCAGCGGAAAAATCCTCCATGTCCTCCCAGTGGGTCGTGGCGCTCCGTCCCTCGAGAAGCCCTGCGCGCGCGACCAGCCAGGTGCCGGCCTCGACACCCCCCACGGCTCGTGCCGAACGCGCCGCGCGGCGCAGGCCGGCGAGCAGGGCCGCGGTCGCATAGTTCTGGGTGCCGAACCCGGCGATCACCACCAGCATGTCGGTCGGCTCCACGGGGTCGAAGCGACCTGAAACGGCGATGGGCAGGCCGCAGGTCGTCACCGCCGGGTCGCCTGTCATGGACACGAACCTGTAGTCGAATCGCGTTTCACCGGTGATGCGGTTGGCCGCGCGCAATGGATCCACAGCCGAGGCCACGCACATGACCGAGCAGCCGGAAAACACCAGAAGCGTCACTCTCAGTGAGGTCTGCTCAGGCTGGAAGACGGTAGGCCTTTCGCTTTTGGACATTTTGCATTCGTAAAACGTAAAACAATGTCCCGCAAGCGGGACGATTATCGCGCGAGCAGTTGGGAGGTAGTTCTATGCCGCTTGCCATGAATCGCGAAGTTTTCATCACCTGTGCCGTAACCGGCTCCGGCAGCACGCAGGACCGCAGCCCGCATGTGCCGCGCTCGCCGAAGCAGATCGCAGAGTCTGCGATCGAGGCCGCCAAGGCGGGTGCTGCAGTGGTCCATTGCCATGTCCGCGACCCGGAGACCGGCAAGCCCCGCCGCGATGTCCATCTCTACCGCGAAGTGACGGAGCGTATCCGCGAGGCGAATGTCGACGTGGTGCTGAACCTCACTGCCGGCATGGGCGGTGACATAGTGTTTGGCGACGTGGAGAATCCTCTGCCCCCGAGGGTGCCGGGCACCGACATGGCCGGCGCAACCGAACGGGTGGAGCACGTGCGCCAGTGCCTGCCAGAGATCTGCACGCTCGACTGCGGGACCATGAACTTCGCCGAAGCCGACTACGTGATGACCAACACGCCGGGCATGTTGCGCGCCATGGGCGCAATGATGACGGAAATGGGCGTGAAACCGGAGATCGAGGCGTTCGATACAGGCCATCTCTGGTTCGCCAAGGAACTGGTGAAGGAAGGCGTGCTCAAGCCGGACGTCCTGGTGCAGCTGTGCATGGGCGGCCCTTTTTCACAATTCCCAGCCCCCCGAACCGGACTAGAAATCGGAATCCGGTT
>QGUU01000246.1 GCA_003242525.1 Pseudomonadota bacterium
ACTCAGGAGTCCGCTGTTCCGGCGGTCGGGGGAACAAAATGGACAGGGTGTTTTGTGGCCGGGTGGCCATATTGGGTCTAGGCTATATAGGGCTGCCGACGGCGGTGGCGCTGGCTACGCGGGGTATCGAAGTGGTTGGCGTCGATGTCAAGCCGGACATAGTGGCCGCCGTATCGCGCGGAGAGGTTCCGTTCATAGAACCCGACCTTGCGGTCGGCGTCTCCGGTGCCGTGGCCATGGGACGGTTGACCGCCACCACGCAGACTCCGGAGGCCGATGCCTTCATCATCGCCGTGCCCACCCCCTTCAATGGTGATCACAGCGCGGACCTGTCCTTTGTCAAGGCGGCCGCCGAACAGATCGCGACGAAGCTACGGCCTGGAAACATAGTTGTGCTGGAATCGACGTCGCCTCCGGGCACCACCGAGAAGGTAGGCCAATGGATCGGCGCTTTGCGGCCCGATCTCAAGCTACCCGGCAGCGGCTCCAACGGCGCAGACATCTTCCTGGCTCACTGTCCGGAACGGGTCCTGCCAGGCCGCATCATGATCGAGATCGTCACCAATGACCGCGTTGTCGGCGGCATCACCAGGCAGTGCGCCGAACAGGCCGCCTCGATCTATCGTGTGTTTGCAAAAGGGGAGATCCTGCTGACGGACGCCGCAAGTGCGGAACTCGCCAAGCTGGTTGAGAACGCATATCGGGATGTGAACATCGCCTTCGCCAACGAGCTGTCCCTGATCGCCGAGAAACTGCATATCGACGTATGGGAGGTGATCCGCCTGGCGAACAGGCATCCCAGGGTGAACATATTGAGTCCGGGCCCGGGCGTGGGTGGCCATTGCATCCCGGTGGATCCGTGGTTCATCGTTTCGGCGGCTCCCGAAGAATCCCCGCTAATCCGGACTGCGCGCGAGGTCAACGACAGGCGGCCGCATCACGTTGCCGAGCAGGTAGTGACAAAGGCCCGCCGCTTCGTGGCACCGAAGGTCGCATGTCTGGGCCTGACGTTTAAAGCCAATGTCGACGACATCAGGGAGAGTCCTGCGGTGGAGGTGGCGCAACTGATTGCTAGTGCCCTGCCGGATACGGAAGTGCTGGCATCGGACCCTTACGTGGACAGTTTACCGGCCGAACTGGCAGCTAGTCCCAAATGCCGTCTCGTTGATACTCACGAGGCAGTGGACGAGGCCGATATCGTCGTGCTCCTTGTCGAGCACGAGCCTTTCAGAGCCCTCCACAAAACGCGCCTTGCCGGCAAGGTGGTTTACGACACGCGCGGCGCCTGGCGTTGAAACTGGTGTGGCTTTCCTCCAGGCTCTGCGGCGCGCGCTCGGTTCTCAGCTCGTATACAGTGACTCTGCTTGTCCGCCCACAATCTGGCCGTGCGTCCACCTTGCCTCGCGCTCCGCGCGAACATGGTTCGCGAGCTTGGCGTCCACGCATGTCATATCCTCTGCGAAGGCGCAGACAAGGGCAGTATCGCAGAGCTGATTGACGATACGAGGCAATCCCCGGCTGGCCTCGAAGATCACGTCGCAGGCTTCGGGCGTGAAGATTTCGCGGGTTGCCCCAACGATCTTGAGCCGATGGGCGATGTAGTCATGCACGCCATCGCGTGACATGCCGTAAAGGTGGAAATCCGAGGATACCCGTTGCGCAAACTGGATCAGGCGCGGCTGCGCGATGGCGCGGCGCAGTTCCGGCTGGCCGACAAGTATGATCTGCAGCAGTTCGTGCCCGGCGCTGTTGAGGTTGGAAAAGCAGCGCAGTTCCTCGAGCATCGGGCCCGACAGGTTCTGCGCTTCGTCAATGATCAGGATCGTATGACGGCCCTGGTTCGCCTGCGAAAACAGGAAGGACTCGAACTGCCGGAAGAGGCGAACATAGCCGAGGCGTTCACCGATCGGTTGACCGAGCGAAGATAGCGCCCAATGCAACAGCTTGCCGTTCCGGCCCTGGGCATTGGAGACCAGCCCGATCATTAGGTCGCGTGGCGCAGAGCGCAGCAGATAATGGATCAGGGTTGTCTTTCCCGCCCCTACCTCGCCTGTAATCAGAATGATGGGTGCGAAATTCTGCAAGCCGTACTCGACCATCGAATAGGCATGCTTGTGACCGCTGGACCAGAATATGAAATCCGGGTCCGGCAACAGGCTGAACGGCTTGCCCGAAAGCCCGAAATGATCGGTATAGATGGATGAGATCAGGGTCATGGAGGCCTAGTAACCGTACATTTCCTGCGGGTAGCGGCATTTGTTGAGCACCACTCCGAGCAGGTTGGATTTTTCTGAAAGCTCGCGTTCGCACAGGTCGATTTCAGCGAAGCTGCTGGTTTCGGCCGCGGCGACCAGGACCACGCAATCGACATTCGGCAGGAAGGCCATCGTATCGTCACCGCACAGCAGGGGCGGCATGTCGTAAATGACGATGTCGGGCCCCAGTTCGCGTCGGGTTTCGGTCAGGACATTCCTTGTCGATGCATTTTGCAGCAGTTCCGAAGTGTAGGAGAGGGGGCGGCCATTGACGCCAAAAGCCAGGTTCGGGCCGTGGCGCACGAGCGTCTCTTGAATTGATTGGCGGCCGGAGAGGAAATCCGCCAGGGGCGGAGCGCCTTCCAGGCCCAGAAGATCGGCCATGCGTGTCTGCGCGAGATCGAGATCAATTGCGAGCGTGCGGCACTCTTCCTGATGCCCGAAGCTGAAAGCGAGATTGAGCGCGACCACGGACTTGCCGCAGCCGGCAGTGGGCGAGGTGATGGCAACCGTCGTCCAGTTCTGCAGGCGCATTTCCTGCAGGATGCGGGTTCTCAGCCTGTCGAAGGCCGCGTAGGCCGGATTTGACTTGTCAGCGGTGATAATGCGGTTTCTCACCAGATGCCGGAGCTGGAGGTCGGCCACGGGCAATCCGAGCCATGGCAGCGCGTTGGCAAGGGCGGCCGGCCTGCCGGCTTGTTCAGCGCCCTTCCCGTTCGATTCGCCTGGCCGGGCCGGCCCGCTGACTGGCCGAATGGAGCCGCCATATTTCTCCTTTGCCTTGTCCAGAGCTATCTGAATATGCTCCATCGTGCTGCGTCCCTTCCCCAATCTCTATCCTCATGCGAGTGACCCGGCTACATGAGCGGGGGTTGGCCAAGCACGGTCATGACCCTTGCCACCATCCGATCGACCGGCAACACGTAATCGGCCGCCAGAACCGCGGTGGGAACGATTGTTGCCGCGGCGATCGACGCGACAGCGATCCTGATACGGTCCATCCCGGCTTCCCTGTCGGTCCATATGTAGGGCACAACCTCCAAGGGCGGCTCCTGAAGAAGATTCGTCAATTCGCCTGGACGGCGGATCGTCTTGTTGAGCAGTTCCAGGAGCACGACGAATGCAATTCCGGCGCCCAGTCCCGCGATGATGCCCATGAGCAAGATGCGCTTGCGCTTGGGACTGATGGGCGATGTCGGCGGGCTGGCGGGCTCGACCAGGGAGAAGTTTTCGCCCTGTGAGCTGGCCTCGATCTGCTGGCCGGTGGATGCTTCCGCCAGCCTCGTAGCGGCGATCTCGTATTGGGACTTGATGCTGTCGCGCTTGCGTTCCAGTGCGGCAAGGGCCGTTTCGTTGGCGGGTGTTTCCGCGATCGACCTGTCGAGCTGGAGGAGGCTGGCCTGAATGGCGGACTTTTCGTCTCCAATCGCCTTCACACGGCTGTCTATGTCGGAAAGCTGCATGTCGAGTTCTGAGGGACCGCCTTTCGGATCAACCGCACCGATGTCCTTTTTCAGCGCAGCTATGCGCTGGCGCAGGGCGGTGATATTCGGGCTGTCCTCCGCAAAGAGAATGAGCTGGCCTGCCAGTGTGCGGTTGAGATCAGCCAGCATCTGCTGTTCCGGCGTCTGTGGCACCGAAGGGCCGATTCCGCCCGTGGCTTCGAAGAACTGGACCAGGCTGTTGCGACGTGACCGCAAGGTAGCTTCCTCGCGCTCCAGCTGGGCGAGGCGCTCCTGCTGGTTTCGCTGCTGCGTGCGGTGAAATTCCAGGTTTTCGGGAAGCGCATCCTGATGCGCTGTCTTGAAGGCCAGGATGTCGGCTTCGATGTCGGACAGGGCCACGGTCAGGTTGGCGACTTCACGGGTAAAGAAGCGCGTGGCTTCGCTGGCGCGGTCCGTGCGCAGGCTGGCGCTGCGATCGACGATCAGGGTGACGAAAGCATTCACCACGCGAGCGGCAAGGTCGGGGTCGCGGGCATCGAATGACACGCTGAAAACCGTGGTTCCCTGATTTCCGCCAAGCGCGCCCATGTCGAGCTGGCGGAACACCGTGCGGTTACGGATGTCCTGGGCCATTTCCTCCTCGGTCAGCTCGGCCGTCCTATCACCGTAGACGTTAAGCTCGCGCGCTAGCCTGACGAGATTTTCGCGAGTGGTGATGCGCTGCTCCACCAGCTGTATCTGTTGCCAGGGATTGATCGGAACGGTGGAGCGGGCGACCTCGGTTGGAATACGGGGCGCTTCGGCCACGATCTTGGCATTGGCCCGGTATACGGATGGCAGCGCCTGGGCGATTACGGCAGATACAGCGGCGATAGATGCCGCAATCAGCGTCACGTAAGGAAGCCTGCGCCACAATAGAGAGAGGTAGAACCGGAGATCAAAATCGCCCATTCCCATCGGGAATCCCGCCTGAAACACCACGTTGCCGTCTGGAATTTCGACAACCCAGACCTTCGCATCTTCCCGCGGCGGACCGCACACGCGATAGACAAACCATAGGCGTGCAGGGGACAGGTTACGCTTGACGAGCTAAGCCTTGCGGGTAGGGGGGTGCTACGTTTGATGATGGATTGGTTGAGCCGGAGCGCGGCCGGCATCAGGCG
>QGUU01000247.1 GCA_003242525.1 Pseudomonadota bacterium
CAGGTGCGCGTCGTCGACGAAGCCATGAATGATGTGCCGCCGGGCACTTGCGGCGAGGTCGTCGTGCGTGGGCCCGTCGTTACCCAGGGCTACTGGCGCAACCCGCAAGCCACGGCCGAAACCCTGGTCCAGGGCTGGCTGCGCACGGGTGACATCGGCTACCTGAGTGAAGACGGCTTCCTGACGCTCACCGACCGCTCCAAGGATGTGATCATCTCCGGAGGCAGCAACATTTATCCCCGCGAAGTCGAGGAAGTCCTCGCGCGTCATCCGAATGTCTACGAGGTCGCCGTGGTCGGCGCACCGGACGAGGAATGGGGTGAAGTCGTGGTGGCCGTCATCGTCACGCGCGATGGCCAGCCCATCGACACCGCGGAACTGGACGAATGGTGCAAGTCGGAGATCGCCGCGTTCAAGAGGCCGAAGCACTATCTGTTCAGGTCCGACATGCCCAAGAACAGCTACGGAAAGATTCCCAAAATTGACCTTCGCGCGGAGGTCAAGGCCGCCCTAGGTAGGAAATGACGATACGCGCTTCATTCCATAACGATTTGATAGGATGAGGAGGGAGACACCATGCAACGAAGGCAGTTCTTGATGACCACGGGTGCGCTGGCCGCTGCGGGCGCGCTCGGCGGGTTGCCCCTGAACGCCTCTGCACAGAAGAAGATCTCGTTCAAGTTCGACTCGTACATCGCTGAAACGGCAGGGCCGTCCGGCCTGGACAACTGGTTCCTGACGGAGCTCGAGAAGCGTTCCGGCGGGCAAGTCAATGTCAGGCGTTACTGGGCGGCGTCGCTGAACAAGGTGGGTGAGCATTTGGCCGCGGTACGGGACAACACCTCCGAAATGTCCCTGATCTCGCCCGGGTATTACCAGTCCGACCTGCCGGTGACTCGCGGCCTGGAGTGGTATTACCGGATGGAGCGGGCGGATGCCCTGCTGCTGGTCTGCCGCGATGTCTACCAGCAGTTCCAGCCCTTGCGCGACGAATGGGAGAAGCGCCATCGTGCGAAGGTCATGTACTGGACGAACTGGAACTATGCCCCGTTGATCACGCGCACGCCCATCCGTTCGCTCGAGGACTTCAAGGGCAAGCGGATCAGGGGTTACGGCGTAGCCACGGACGTGATCGAGGCCCTGGGCGGAACCGCCGTTCCCATGGCGGCTCCCGAAGTCTACACGGCCCTGGAGCGTGGCGTCCTGGATGGCGTCTATGGCTTCGACTTCATCACGGCGATCGCATACAAGCTGCACGAGATCGCCCCTTATTTCACGGATATCGGCGACGGGCCGCATGCGCCGGCAGCCACGGTGATGAACATCAATTACTGGAACTCGCTGCCGGAGAACATCCAGAAGATCTGCGACGAGCTGGTGGAAGAGATCTACGCCGGCCAGTACCTGACCATCTATGACAAGTCCAATCGCGCCTACGTGAAGCGGGCGCTGGATGAAGGTGTCAAGTTCAGCATCTGGCCGGACGATCTGAAGAAGGCTGCGCGCGAGAAGGTGCAGCCCGCCCAGGTGAAGAAATGGGTGGACACCGTCGCCAAGCCTGCCGGTATCGATGGCGAAGCCATGCAGAAGCTGGTCGAGGAGGCCATCGCCAAGTATTCGCCCAACGGCAAGCTGCTGCGTCCGGAGGAGATTGCCCTCGGGTAGTGAGTCATGGGCCGTCTGCCGGCGTATCTGCTGGTCGCACGCGGGCGGACGGCCGTGCCACTGCATCCATTGTGCGGAGTAGATCATGAAACAGCTCGATGCCGTATTCACCCGGCTTTCCGACCTGTTCGGGTGGGTGGCATTGTTCTGCCTGGCGTTCCTAATGCTGGGCACGACGGTCGACGTCACGGTTCGCGCCATGACCGGACGACCCATTTCAGGTGTGTTCGAGATGGCGGAAACCAGCATGGTGCTGCTGGTGTTCATGGGGTTGGGCTGGACGCTGATCGACGACGCACACATCCGCGTGACCGCGCTGCTGGACCGGGCTCCGCAGCACGTGCGCCTGTACATGGAGATGCTCTCCTGGACGCTGGGGGCGGTTCTGCTCCTGTTGCTGGCCGTTCCGTCCACCCACGACGCCATTGCCTCGACCGCGATCCGTGAGTTTCGCTGGGGCTATGCGCAGTTCCCCATCTGGTGGGCCAAGGTCTTTCTGGCGGTCGGACTGTGGTTCGGTTTCCTGCAGATGCTCTTCGAGGTCGTGCGCCTGGCGATCACGCGCGAATTGCGGCAGCGTCCCAAGGATGACGCTACCGAAGGACAGCGCCTGCATTGAGACGTGATCAGTGCAAGTTTGCCCGAGTGGCCGGCAGCAAGATGCCCATGCATGTCGGTCGGCCTGAACATCACGACGAGTAGCCTATGGATTACGTGATTGCCACGATCGTGGCGACGAGTCTGATTTTCGTGCTGATGGCCATCGGCTCACCCGTATTCGCGGCCCTCGGGCTTTCCGGTGTGGTCGGTATCGTCCTGATCGAAGATCTCGATTTCGTTCTCAACCGTCTCAAGTCGTTTTCTTACCATCAGTCCGCATCCTATCTCCTGACGGTCGTTCCTCTGTTCATCCTGATGGGCGCCTTCGCGCACCATGCGGGCGTAGGACAGCGTCTGTTCAGCGTGGCGCGCAAATGGGTCGGCCACTGGCCCGGGGGGCTGGCCATGGCCAGCGTTCTCACGAGTGCCGGATTCGCCTGCACGTCGGGGTCCAGCGTGGCGACCGCCGCCACCGTCGGCTCGGTGGCGATTCCGGAAATGAAGAAGGCTGGGTATGACCCTCGGTTGTCCGCCGGTGCTGTAGCCGCGGGCGGCGTCCTGGGCGTGCTAATTCCGCCGAGCGTACTGCTGATCTTCTACGCCGCGCTGACCGAGGTCTCGGCCGGGAAGATGCTCGTCGCTGGCATCGTTCCCGGTATCCTGACCACGATCGTCTTTATGTTGGGAATCTGGCTGATTGCCCGGAATCTGCCCCATGGACAGCTTCCCGTGAAGCGGACGAACTGGACGGAACGCATTGCGTCGTTGCGCGATGCCTGGCAGGTCATCCTGCTTTTCGTCGTCGTCCTCGGTGGGATCTATCTGGGTCTTGTCACGCCGACCGAAGCCGGTGCATTGGGGGCATTCGCAGCCTTCTTGATGCTGTGCTTCTCGCGGCAGGCCCGGTCCCAGCTGTGGCGCCACATGTACACGAGCTTCCGGACGTCCGCCACGACCACGGTGATGATCATGATGACCATCATCGGCGCCGCCATCTTCAGCTATTTCCTCAGCCTGGCGCAGATTCCCCAGGCCATGGCCAGCGCAGTGGTCGAGGCCCCACTGAACCGGTGGGTGATCATCGGGCTGCTGCTCTTGGTTTACTTCCCGTTGGGGATGTTCCTGGACGCGTTCTCGATGCTGGTGATCACATTGCCGATCATGTTTCCCACGGTCGTGTCGCTGGGTTTCGATCCCATCTGGTTCGGGATCCTCGCGGTCAAGATGTGCGAGATCGGGCTGATCACTCCACCTGTAGGCCTGAATGTCTATGTGATCGCCGGCATTGACCGGTCTACGCCGCTTTCGCGCATCTTTCAGGGCGCCTGGTGGTTTGTGATCATGGAGATCATCACCACTTTGCTGCTGTTTGCCTTCCCGGCCCTGGTGATCTGGCTGCCGGACAATATGCTGGGCAAGTAAGAAAGAAGGACGCTCAAAAGGACGAGGGCCTGCAGGAATTGACATGCAGGCCCTCGGTAAAATAGTCGGGACGGCGGGATTTGAACTCGTGGCCGCATGCAAGTGCGCTACCAGGCTGCGCTACGTCCCGAAGGGTCACACGCAAGCGCCCGTTTGGGGTAAGCGATTTGGGCGTAGTGTAGCTGGGTCGCGGTTCTCTTCTCAAGCGCTGCGGGCCTTCAGCCGACCTGGAATTCCATTTCCGGATAGTGGATCCGGCTGCGGTTTCGGCTGCGCGCGGTCAGGCCATAGACCAGCGTCAGGGGGCCGATCCGGCCGACGAACATCAGCACCATGAGGACGCACTGGCTGGCCGGGGAGAGGTCCTGCGTCAGGTCCAGCGAGAGGTCGGCGGTGCTGAGTGCCGCGATCACCTCCACCATGAGGCTCAGGAAACTGAAGTCTTCCAGTAATGTGAGCAGCATCAGCCCGGTCGTGGCGATGGTGACGGTGACCACGACCACCGCCAGCGCCTTCTGGACCGTGTCCGCGGGAATGCTGCGCTTCATAAGGGTGACGTCGCGGCGCTGCGTCATGTAGGCCGTCACCGCGGCGATGATCACGACGAAGGTGCCCAGCTTGATGCCGCCGGCGGTGCTCATGGAGCCGCCGATGAACATGAGGATCATGGACAGCAGGGCGGTGCTGTCGTGCATGAGGGTGGTGTCGAACGTCGTGAAACCCGCAGTGCGCAGGGCCACGGCCTGCATCCATGCCGCGCGCGCCTGGTCGGTCCATTCGAGGGCGCTCAGGCTGCGCGGGTTGCCGGCTTCCAGCGCCCAGATGGCCAGGAAGCCGAACAGGTTGAGCTCGATGGCGGCGAGGATGATGATGCGCACGTTCGGCCGCAGGGCGCTCCAGCGCTTCTTGCGCAGGATCTCCGCGGTGATGTGGAACCCCAGGCCGCCGAGGAAGACCAGCGCCGACAGGATGGCGATGGAAATGCTGTCGTCCACCGGGGACGCGAGGCTGTTTTCGAACAGGCTGTACCCGGAGTTGTTGAAGGCGCCGATGGCATGGAAAACGCCTTATAGAGGGCCTCCGCGGCGGCCATGCGCCCGCTGCCCCACCACCAGAGGAAAAGCAGCAAGGCGGCGGTGGCCTCGATCGTGAAGGTGATGCGCAGCACGGAC
>QGUU01000248.1 GCA_003242525.1 Pseudomonadota bacterium
TGTTAAAAAGAGACAGACCGTCCATGGGGAGCTCCGTGCAACCCTGCGTCACACGGGCCGGGTGCCGGGCCGACAACCATTCCGCAGCCCGGATAAGCAACCGGCGGACCCTTGGATGGGCCCGCCGGTCCGATAGGTCAGCGACGCAGTTCGAGCTTTTCGATCAACGTCTGGTAGCGCGCCTCGTCCTTGCGCTTGAGGTAGTCAAGGAGGCTGCGGCGCTGGGAAACCAAGGCGAGCAGGCCACGGCGGGAATGATTATCCTTCTTGTGGCTCTTGAAGTGCTCGGTCAGGTTCTTGATACGCTCCGAAAGGATCGCGACCTGGACTTCCGGAGAACCGGTATCACCCGCGGTCGTGGCGAATTCAGCCATAAGTTCCTTCTTGCGTTCAGCGGTAATCGACATCGTGCTTTTCCTTATCGTTGGAGGAAACGGGACGCCTCGAGCCGGGATGTCGTCCAGCAAAGGCCAGTACAAAGCTTCGGCGGCGCTTCTGAGCCCGTCAAGCTGGGCGCGCATATAAGCGATTTTGATGCTTCTGGCTAGTCCTGCGTCGAGAAAGACCGTTCATATGCATTCCGAATGGCGAAATCTCCGCTGTTCACAGCCATTTCTTCCATTTGAAGAACGCATACATCCCGATCGCCAACACCAGCATGAACAGCAAAGCCGCGGGATAGCCGTAATAGGAGCGCAGTTCCGGCATGTTCCATGGCGAAGCCTCGGGATCGAAATTCATGCCCCAGACGCCGACCAGGAAGGTCAGCGGGATGAAGATCGCCGAGACGATGGTGAGCAGCGAGATCACCTCGTTGGTGCGCGCCTGCGAAAGCGAAAGATGCATCTCTACCAGGCCGGTCATGACGTCGCGTTCGGTTTCGACCATCTGGATGAGGCGGATGGCGTGATCGATCGTGTCATTCAGGAAGATCTTGGTCTCGGCTTGCAAATAGGGCGCTTCGTTGCGGATGAGCGTCGCCAGTGCATCCCGTAGCGGCCACACCATTCCCTTGAGCATGTTGAGATAGCGCCGCATCTGCTGGAGTTCGCGCATCTGCTCCTTGCGCGGCGAACGCACCATCTCGTCCTCCAACCGGTCAGTCGCATCGGCCGCCGCCTCGATGACCGGGAAGTAGCTGTCCACTATTGCATCTATGAGCGCATAGGCGAGATAATCCGCGCCACGCGCCCGCAGCCGGTTTTGTGCAGGGCTCTCGATCCGCTTGCGCACCGCATCAAACGGGTCGCCCTCTCTTTCCTGGAAAGTGAGGACGAAGTTGCTGCCGAAGAAGACGGCCATCTGCTCGCAGCGATGGATGGCGGGATCGTCAACCATGGACAGGGTCACGAAGGCGTGGTCGTCGTAGAAATCCACCTTCGGCCGTTGCCCGGTGTTTACGACGTCCTCCAGCGCCAGCGGGTGCAAGCCGAAAGTCGACCCGATCTCTTCTATCAGCCTTATGTCGGCCAGGCCGGCGCAGTCCAGCCAGATGACAGGCCAATGCCCGAGATTCCCGGCCAGATCTTCGAGGCTGGCGTCACGGATGACCCGTAATTTTTCCGGGGAGATCAATGTCAGCGTCAAACGCGTGGGCAGGGCGGCGGGGTCGGCAATGAGCGTGCCGGGCGAAGCGCCGACTGGCGGCCGGCGCCCCTTGAAGGCCCTTCGCCTCTTCTCTCCCGCCTTCACCATGACCCTTCCGCCGTCTCGACCGACCGGATTTTAGAGCAAGACCGGCCTATCCGGCAAAGACACGCCTCGGCTTGAACATTCCGTGCTCGATGGCACCAATGGCCACCAGTTTCCCCCGCGCGGTGACGCAGGCCTCCTCAGCGTCGATCGGCGCGTCCCTGCCGCGAACAATGACGGGATTGCCAAGCCTGATCTTGGTGGCCGCATCATCGCTCACCGCGACCTGGGGAAGACATTCGAGCGCGGCGACGGTGTCGATGAGAAAATCGTCCAGCGCGTCGAACGAAGCGTCCTGCCTGTCTTCGCCCGCAGTCATGGGCGAGACCGCTTCCAGGTCAGGCAGGGTTACAAAGTCATCGGCCGTGAACGGATCGACACCGGTACGGCGCAACTCGGAAATGTGGCCATAGCAACCCAGATCGCGACCCATGTCGCGGGCGAGTGAGCGCACATAAGTGCCCTTGCCGCATTCGATCTCGAACATGCTGCGTTCGCCCGAATGCTCGATGAGGTCGAGACGCCCTATCTCGACCTCCCTGGCCGGAATGTCGACCGCCTCGCCCTCCCGGGCGAGGTCATAGGCGCGCTCCCCCGCGATCTTGATCGCCGAGAACTGCGGCGGCGTCTGCATGATGACGCCGGTATATTTCGGCATGATAGCGCGAATGTCGGCTTCGGAAGGCCGTCGGTCGGAGCTTTTCGTCACCGGTCCTTCGAGGTCGTCGGTGGAGCGCTCCTCCCCCCAGGCCACGGTGAAGCGGTAGACCTTGGCGCCGTCCTGCACATAGGGCACCGTCTTGGTCGCCTCTCCCAATGCGATCGGCAACATGCCTGAAGCCAGCGGATCGAGCGTGCCGGCATGGCCGGCCTTGTCCGCCTGGAAGAGCCATTTCACCTTGGATACCGCCTCGGTCGAACCCATGCCAACCGGCTTGTCCAGGATCAGCCAGCCGGAAATCGGCCGGCCCTTCTTCTTGCCACGCCGGGCCATCTAGTCCTCTTTGTCGTCTTCGTGCCGGAGATCGCGTGCTACCTCCGGCGAGTGCAGCAGCCTGTCTATCTTCTGGAAATTGTCATAGCTGGTATCGAGCCGGAAACGGAATTCAGGCATGTACTTCATCTGCCTGAGCGCGGGCGACATGCGGCCCCGTATGAAGCGGGCATGCCGGTTCAACGCATCGACCACAGCCGCACTGTCCGGGGAACCCAGGGGCGCCACAAAGGCAGTGGCGATCTTCAGGTCCGGTGACATGCGCACCTCGGACACCGAGATCACGGTATTCTCGATCAGGTCGTCGCGCACCTCATGGCGCTGAAACAGCTCAGCCAAGGCATGGCGCACCTGTTCGCCGACACGCAAAACGCGCTGGGAAGGACCCGTCGCCGGGAATCTGGCCATGAAAATTCTCTTCGTCCTACGGGTTGGAACCGTCTTGGGGCGCCCAATTAGCGTCCCGGATCGGGTTTGGCTATAGCCCGCCGCGATTTACCTTCCCACGCGCGGCTTTCATCGCCAGAAAGCATTGGCACGGAGCAAGGCATGCAACAAGCCGCTGCCCGCCGGCGCATCGGTCCGAGGGGACGGGAACGGCCAGGCCGGCGGCCGTGCGTGGCCGTCGACCCGCTCAGTTCGATTACAAGGTCCGCGTAATCATCTCCACGCGGAAGCACTCGATAATGTCGCCGACCTGGATACCCTCGTAGTTCTGGAACGCCATGCCGCATTCCTGGCCGGCAGGCACCTCGGGCACTTCGTCCTTGAAGCGCTTCAGCGTCTTCAGCGTACCTTCGTGGATGACGACATTGTCGCGGATCAGGCGCACGCCGGCTCCACGCTCCACCTTGCCTTCGGTCACGCGGCAGCCTGCCACCTTGCCGACCTTGGTGATGTTGAACACCTCCAAAATCTCCGCATTGCCGATGAAGGTTTCGCGCCGCTCCGGCGACAGCAGGCCCGACATGGCCGCCTTCACATCATCCAGGAGATTGTAGATGATGTTGTAGTAGCGGATTTCGATGCCGGCCTGCTCGGCCGCTGCGCGGGCCTGTGCATTGGCGCGGACGTTGAAGCCGATAATGGCAGCGCCCGACGTTTCGGCGAGGGTCACGTCACTCTCGGTGATGCCACCGGCGCCGGAATGCACCACGCGCACCCGCACCTCGTCAGTGCCAAGCTTTTCAAGGGCAGTTTCAATCGCCTCGACCGAGCCCTGCACGTCACCCTTGATGATGAGCGGGAACACCTTGGTGCCGCTGGACTGCAGCTGCGACATCATCTGCTCCAGCGAGCCGCGCTGGCCGGCATGCTTGGCGACTGCCTTGTCGCGTGCCAGCCTCTGGCGGTACTCCGTAATCTCGCGGGCACGGGCTTCGTTGTTGACCACGGCGAAACGATCGCCGGCCATCGGCGTGCCCTGCAGGCCCAGGATTTCCACGGGCATGGACGGCGGAGCCTCCTGCACATGGTTGCCGCGATCATCGATCAGGGCTCGAACACGGCCCCATTCGTTGCCGGCCACAAGGATTTCACCCTGGAGCAGGGTGCCGGTCTGCACCAGAACGGTAGCGACCGGACCACGGCCCTTGTCCAACCGCGCCTCGATGACCACGCCTTCGGCGGTGCGATCCGGGTTGGCCTTGAGATCGAGAATCTCGGCCTGCAACAGAATCGCTTCCAGAAGCTTGTCGATGCCGGCACCGGTCTTGGCCGATACCTCGACGTCGAGGGTCTCGCCGCCCATCTCTTCGACCACGACCTCGTGCTGGAGCAATTGCGTGCGGACCTTCTGCGGGTTGGCCGTCGGCTTGTCGATCTTGTTGATGGCCACGATGATCGGCACGCCCGCCGCGCGGGCATGATTGATGGATTCCACGGTCTGCGGCATCACGCTGTCATCAGCCGCGACGACGAGCACGGCAATGTCGGTAACCTGCGCACCGCGCGCGCGCATTGCCGTGAAAGCAGCGTGGCCAGGCGTATCGATGAAGGTGATCTTCTGACCATCCTTCTCGACCTGGTAGGCGCCGATATGCTGGGTGATTCCGCCCGCCTCGCCCGACTGGACATTGGCATGGCGGATGGCGTCGAGCAGCGAGGTCTTGCCGGGGGAGCAAGGGCACAAAGTGGGGACG
>QGUU01000249.1 GCA_003242525.1 Pseudomonadota bacterium
GGAAGGGTTTGGCTTGTGAATTCCAAGTCCGTCGGGCATCAGCTTGTCACCAATATGGGATTCTCGGCAGTAAAAAGCATATCAGTGCTGCTGAGCATTCGCTTTGCCGACACGTTTCTGGCCGTTCATCTACTTGGCCTGGTGCTTCTTTTTCGTCGGATGGGTAGTCTTGGCGGTAACCTTGCCCAGTTTGGATTGTCGCAAAGCCTCCAGAAATTCTACCTTGAACTGGCCGATCACGGCGAGCGTGCGGCGCTTTGGGAAAGCCTGGTTCGCTGGGTGGTTGGCGCGTGCGCCCTGGCCATTCTTGCCCTTGTTCTGTTCGGCGAAAGCCTGTCCGGTCTTCTTTTCGGGCAGCGGGATGCCGTCCTTTCCTGGGCTTTCGGCATTTATGTTGCCTCCATCGCCCTCAGCTTCGTTGCCGGCACCTCCTGGGCCACCGAATTCCGGTTCCTGCAATACAATCTGATCGACTGGCTGAGCGGCAGCCTGATTTTCATCCTGTGCCTGCTGCTGGCCAGCTCCCTGCCGCAAAATTCCTTCCTCATGCTACTGGCCCTGATGGGACTTGCGGCTTCGGTAATTTCGCTGGTGGCGTTCCGCAGGAAGTTCATCAAACCCCACCTCCCGAAAAGCGTGCCCTGGGCGCTTTCCCCAGGCGTTGCCGGCTATGGCCTGTCGCGCGCGGTAACTGCATTCGCGGACATGGGCACGTCGGTCCTCGGTCCCTGGCTGCTAAGCGACAGGCCTGACGAGGCGGCCTATCTGATCATTGCCTATATGGTCATTCGCGTGGCGCAAACCGTTGTCCTTCCGATGGCCCTTGTCCTGTCCCTGCGCGCAAACAGCGCCACCATGGACACTGGCGTCGAATCGGCTCGGGTAAGACGGTTGGGCATCCTTTCCATTGCCGCAGCCGTCGTCTGCGTGTTTCTCTATTACCCGCTTGCGCCCTATGTCATTCCGCTGATCGCACCGAACTCGCATGCCGCCGTGACGGCCGTCGTGGACCGGCTGATATTTTTCCTGCCTGCCGTGTTCGGCTTCTACGCGCTGCGGACCTTTATCGAAATCCGCTACAGTTTCCCTTTCAATCTCTGCGCTCTCGTCGCCTCCATGCTGGCCTTGCTCGCCGTTGTATGGCTGAGAGGGGCCGTGACGCTGGACACGGTCGTAGAAGGCTCGATGGCGATGTTTGGTGTTCTGTACATTTATGTCGCGGCGGTCGGCGTCGCCATGTTCAGGGCAAGGCAAGCATGAACCGTCCCATAGGTATCGAGGAAGCGCAGCCACGCACTGCAAGGCGCATCTGCTTCCTGTCTTCGATGCATCCGGCACGCGACAAGCGCGTCTTCGACAAGGAGGCCGTCACGCTGGCTGCGGCGGGCTTTGAGGTCATCCATCTGTGCCCGGGCAAGGATGAGGAGGCCGGCGTCGAAAAAGGCGTCCGGATCATCACCTATCCGCGGCGCACGGGCATACGCGGCCGGATAGCCCAGCTCTTCCAGCTTTATCGCGACGCCGCGCGCGTCGATGCCGATGTGTACCATTGCAACGAGGTCGATTCCTGGGCCGTCGGCACGATGCTGAAGCTGTTTCGCCGAAGGGGATGCGTCTTCGACGTCCATGAAGATTATCCCAGCACCTTCGCCCATGGCCGCTTTCCGCTGTGGATGCATCCATTTGTCGAAGCGATTATCCGCGCCGCCTTCCTGGTGCTTTCGCCGCTGACCGACAAGTTCGTGCTGGCCAAGGAGACAGTTTCCGGCGATTTTCGCGTGGACGAGTCGCGCAAGCTTCTGGTGCGAAACTTCACGCCCCGCACCGGACTCGCCACGGCTCCTGAACGTACCGATCCGGCTTGCCCGGATGGCTGGTTACGCCTCGTGCATCTCGGCTTCATCGGAAAGCCGCGGGGGTGGCCGCAGCTCCTCGCTGCGATGGCCATGATGCAACACCGCAAGGTTCAGCTCGAAGTCATTGGCGAGTTCAATGACAACACGCGTGACGAATTCGAGGAGCGCGTCCGCGAGCTCGGGCTCGAGGACCGTGTAACGCTGCATGACTGGATGCCGTTCGGCGAGGCGTTTGAAAGGCTGCGGGCCGCAGACGTGGGCCTCATCGTCTTTCAACCCGGCATCCGAAACCATGTCTACGCCATGCCGCACAAAATGTTCGACTATATGGCCGCGGAACTGGCCGTCATCTGTCCCGACTTCGCAGTCGAGGTGGCCCCTGTCATCGAGAAGGAAGAATGCGGCCTGCTGGCAGATCCGGCCGATCCGGCCGACCTGGCGAGAAAGCTTGATCTCCTGGCCTCGTCGCCCGCCATGGTGCGCGAGATGGGGCGCCGGGGCCGCAGGGCGGTGATCGAGCGGTACAACTGGGAAGCCGAGGCCGAACCGCTGATCCAACTCTACAGAACTTGGGAGATGCGCCAATGAGGCAGGTTCTGCAAGATCTCGCCAAGGGCGACACGTTGCTGGTCGATGCGCCTGCTCCAGCGCCGTCCGCAGGTCACGTCATCGTACACACAACAGTCAGCCTGATCTCTGCGGGAACCGAGCGAATGCTCGTGGATTTCGGCAAGGCTTCGATGCTCAACAAGGCACGTCAGCAACCCGAACGGGTAAGGATGGTCCTGGACAAGGTCCGCACCGACGGGCTGCTTGCCACGATCGACGCGGTGCGCTCAAAGCTCAACCAGCCGCTGCCGCTGGGCTACAGCAATGTTGGCGTGGTCGCCGCTGTTGGAAGCGGCGTCGAGGGCCTGGCGCCAGGCGACCGCGTACTGTCGAATGGCGCCCACGCCGATGTCGTGAAAGTACCCAAGAACCTTTGTGCGAAAATCCCCGACAATGTCGGGGATGATCAAGCCGCCTTCACGGTGGTGGCAAGCATAGGGCTGCAAGGCATAAGGCTTGCCAACCCATCCTTGGGCGAAGCCTTCGTGGTCATGGGCACCGGATTGATCGGTCTCCTGACGGTCCAGTTGCTGCGCGCTCATGGCTGCCGGGTGCTGGCGATCGACCTTGACGACGGCAAGCTGAAGCTGGCGCGTTCCTTCGGGGCTGAAACCTGCAATCCGGCCAAGGGTGAGGACCCCATTGCCGCCGGCATGGCATTCAGCCGCGGCAACGGCGTGGATGCGGTGCTCATCACTGCTTCGACAGATTCGAACGAGCCGGTAGCCAACGCGGCCAGGATGTGCCGCAAGCGGGGTCGTATCATTCTGGTCGGCGTTACCGGATTGCAGCTGAACCGCGCGGATTTCTATGAAAAGGAACTTACCTTTCAGGTTTCGTGTTCCTACGGACCCGGCCGCTATGATCCCCAGTACGAGATCCAGGGGATGGACTATCCGTTCGGCTTCGTGCGCTGGACGGAGAAGCGCAACTTCGAGGCCGTGCTCGACATGATGTCGAGCGGCCAGCTCGATGTCGGGCCACTAATAAGCCATCGATTCGATTTCGAAGACGTTGCCTCGGCCTACAAGATGCTGAGCGAGGACAAGTCTGCGCTGGGCATACTGCTCGACTACAACTCGCCGGCCACGAAGCGCGAAGCAAGAGAGGTGAAGCTGACGACCGAGCCGGTTTACGCGGCAGGCAAGCCTTCGATCGGCTTTATCGGAGCCGGAAACTACGCTTCCCGCGTGCTTATTCCCGCCTTCAAGGCGGCAGGAGCGCAACTCAGGTCCATCGTTACCGAGAGCGGCGTGAGCGGAGCCGTGAACGGCAAGAAGGCCGGCTTCGCACTTGCCACTACAGATGTGGATGCGGTGCTGAACGACCCCGCCACGGACACGGTGGTGATCGCGACACGCCACGATTCGCATGCGAGCCTGACCGCGCGCGCCCTGCGCGCCGGCAAGAACGTGTTTGTCGAGAAGCCATTGGCGCTGAACGAATCGGAGGTCGACGAGGTCGTCGCTGCCTACCAGGAAGGAGCTCGGGGCCGTCTGATGGTTGGCTTCAATCGCCGCTTCTCTCCTCACGCGGTGCGGATGAAATCCCTCCTCGCCCCGATAAAAGAGCCAAAGGTCTTTATTGTCACGGTGAATGCCGGGGCAATACCAGCCAGCCACTGGACCCAGGACCCGGTCATTGGCGGCGGGCGCATAATCGGCGAAGCCTGCCACTTCATCGACCTGGTCCGCTTCTTGAGCGGCTCTTCGATCGGCTCGGTGGAAGCACGCAGCATCGGAAGCGCACCAGAGGTGGAGGTTACGGAAGACAAGGCATCCATAACGCTCTCGATGGCGGACGGCTCGGTAGGAACGATCCACTATCTCGCCAACGGCTCGACGCAATTTCCGAAAGAGCGCGTCGAAGTATTCGTGGCCGGCCGCGTCTTGCAAATTGAGAACTTCCGCAGCATGCGGGGATTCGGATGGCCGGGTTTCAGGAAGATGAATCTGTGGCGTCAGGACAAGGGCCAGCAGGCTTGCGCGGGCGCCTTCCTCTCCTCCATCGAAACGGGATCGGCCTCGCCCATCGCCTTTGACGAGATCATCGAGGTCGCCCGCGCAACGATAAGGGCAGGCGAACAGCTGCGACGACATTAAGGCACCGCCGGCCGCACAAATGCGGCCGCAACGGCTGCCTTACAGCGGGCCGGCCACGTCGCCGACCCGCTTTGCAAGAGGCCTCACCTTCGTCCTACGCCTGACCGGTTGGCAACGGCCACAACTCGTCCGCCGCCACATCGGTTGGCAGCGGGTCCATGGATTTGATCGCCCACGAGGCCGAATAGATCTCCTGCACACGTTGCTTGCCGGCATCGACAAGTTCTATAAGCTGGTCAG
>QGUU01000250.1 GCA_003242525.1 Pseudomonadota bacterium
AAAAAAACCCCCCCCCTCCCGCAATACCTTCGCCCAAATGGAGGCCAACAATCCCGCCCTTAAAGCGCTTCTGGGCCCGATCGAAGCCTGCATTGCGGCCGGCAGGCTGCAGGGCGACGCCTACGCCATCGCCAACATGTTGTGGGCGGTGGGCCACGGGGCGATATCGCTGCTGATTACCTTTCCCTTCCACCCTTTTGGGGATTCCCACGCTTTCGTACGTCGAATGTGTGATCTTGCCCTCGCAGGGCTGGGCGCGCAGGATACACCGCCCCTCGAAGGTGCGCAGCCGGGCTGCTGATCGGCATAATCGAGGGTCGTTTCAGGCAGGCTTGATCCGAAAATCGCACATGTGCGCGAAAATTTCGTGCGCGTGCATTTTGCCTTGAACCTCGCGACCGTCATGTGTACAAGCACAATATTCCGTACATGTACAGAGACCGTAAGCTGCTCAATGGAGTGCAAGATGAAGAAGACAGCCCTTGCCTTGGCCGTGCTCGTTGCCCTTTCAGGCGTTTCCTTTGCCGAAAGCGAAAGCAAGAAGGCACCGGCCCCTGCCCCCTGCCCCGGTTCGTCGCTCGAGAACAAGCTGGATTGCAGCACCACCGGAACTATCCGGAAGTCGAATCCGGCACCGGATGCGCAAAATACCGGTACGAAGACGCCGCGCCTGGGCTTCGAGATGAACCCCTGGTTCATGCCCAGCACCTTCTGACCGCAAGACGAACGGGATTTTTTCAGCCGGACGTTGACGGAAGGCCGCCGTCATTGCCGGCACCTTGTGAAGGACGACGACACCGCGCGAAGCCACGGGTGCTCACGCGCGCGTGGTGTCGGCAGTTTGTGAGCAAGCTCACCTGCCGACACCCTTGCGGCAATCAGCGCGACAGCATGAACTATGCGGCTGCGTCGCGCGCGGCCTCGCTCAGATAGGTAAAGATGTAATCCGAGAAGGAACGCCAGCATTCGATGCGGAAGGCGTCCTCCGCAGTACGGTAAAGCACGATTTCAGCCTTGCCGAACACCGTGCGAGAGCAGGCACCCACCGGAAATGCGACAAGCGACAGGTCCTGCGGGCAGCCGGCATTGATGCAGGCGGCTGCTGCCGGCCCTTCCACCGCTATTGCCACATTGCGGTGCGAAATCCCGACCGCCGAATGCAACTGCTTTGCCTTTGCGCAGTCCGCCAGCGGGTCCCTGCCGGATTCATCGATGACCAGCCACTCATCAGGTCCGAGCCACAGCGCCATGCGGCCGCCTTTGGACGCAGACGTCTTTGGCTTCTGCGGCAGGGTCACGCCAAGCGCACGCGAAAGAGAGGCTACGGACTCGGCGGGAGCGCGCAGGGATACGCGTTCGGCAGGAGGCAGCGGGGCGATCTTGACGCCTTCGCCCGTCGCCTCACGACCCTGAAGCGCCAAGCGACGGTCCACGCCCGTTGAGGATTGGCTTGCAGCCTTAGCCATTGAGCCGTTCTCCCTTCTCGTCGAAGAACACGGTGCCGCAGACCTCGACCTCGATCGTCCCGTCCGGCATCGGAATGTAGAGCGTATCGCCCATTCTGTCGCGGCCGCCAGCTACAAGGGCCAGCGCGATGGAACGTCCGCAATTTTCGGACCAGTAGCTCGACGTCACATGGCCGATCATTTTCATCGGGATCGACTGGTTCGGATTTTCGACGATCTGCGCGCCCTCATCCAGGACCAACTTGGGGTCCTTCGTCTTGAGGCCGACAAGCTGCTTGCGTCCCTTGGCCCCGAGATCCGGTCGCTTAAGTCCACGAATGCCCACGAAGTCGGTCTTCTTCTTGCCTATGGCCCAGTCCAGTCCGACATCATTCGGCGTTACCGTGCCGTCCGTATCCTGCCCGACGATGATGTAGCCCTTCTCCGCGCGCAGAACGTGCATCGTTTCCGTGCCATAGGCGCAAGCACCATGCTTCTGCCCTTCGGCCCAGAGCGCCTCCCAAACGGCCTGTCCATAATCGGCCGGGACGTTGACCTCGAAGCCACGCTCGCCGGAGAAAGACATGCGGAAAAGCCTGGTCGGCACGCCGCAGATCTTGCCTTCACGCACCGACATA
This sequence comes from Pseudomonadota bacterium, assembly GCA_003242525.1. Lineage (GTDB taxonomy): Bacteria > Pseudomonadota > Alphaproteobacteria > Rhizobiales > Rhizobiaceae > Mesorhizobium. The sequence goes on from QGUU01000250.1 coordinate 2,084, forward strand.
TGTGGCATCGCCTCATCGGAGATGTCGATGCCCTCCACCAGCGGCGCGATGATGTCGCGGCTCTTCGGCCCCTGCACCGCTATCACCGCCCACTGCTCGGAAACGGAAGTGAGCCACACCTTGAGATGGGGGAACTCGGTCTGGAGATAGTCCTCCATCATGTTCAGCACGCGCGCCGCGCCGCCGGTCGTCGTGGTGACATGGAACCGGTCCTCGGCGAGGCGGCCGACCACGCCATCGTCATAAATGTAGCCGTCTTCGCGCAGCATCACGCCATAGCGGCAACGGCCCGTCTCCAGCTTCTGCCAGGGATTGGTGTACATAAGCTCCATGAATGCGGCGGCGTCTGGCCCCACCACCTCGATCTTGCCGAGCGTGGAAGCGTCAAACATGCCGGCGGATTTGCGCACCGTCACGCATTCGCGATTGACCGCAGCATGCATGTCCTCGCCGGCACGCGGGAAGTACCAGGCGCGCTTCCATTGTCCGACATCCTCGAACACCGCACCCTGCGCGACCGCCCAGTCGTGAATGGCGGTGCGCCGCGTCGGCTCGAACAGGGGTCCGCGTGCATGGCCGATGATCGCCCCGAAGGTGACGGGCGTGTAGGGCGGGCGGAAGGTGGTGAGCCCCACGGCGGGAATGGGCTTGCCCAGTTCGTCGGCGGCAATGGCAAGACCATGCATGTTGGATGTCTTTCCCTGATCCGTCGCCATGCCGGTCGTGGTGAAACGCTTGACGTGCTCGATCGAGTGCATCCCTTCATGCACGGCCTGGCGGATGTCCTTGGCCGTGACGTCGTTCTGGAAGTCCACGAAGGCCTTGACCCTGGTCCCCGGTCCGGCGCCGGGTGCGGCCCCAAGCATGCCGCGAGACCAGCCTTCGCTGGCCTCGACCTTCGGCTTTGACGTCTTGGCGGCCTTGCCGCCAGCCTCCTTCGCCGCCTTGGCCCCGGCCGCATAGGCTTCGTCCATGCAGGCCGAAAGACCGTCCGTTCCATTGCAGGCGCCAACACAGATGCAGTCCTGTGCATAGGTGCCGGGAAGGAAGCGACGCACCTCCTCGTTGAAGGCGACCTTGCCGCGAGACTGCGAAAACAGATGCACCGATGGCGTCCAACCCGCAGACATAAGCAATGCGTCGATCGGGATCGACCGCTCGCCGCCTCCCGTGCGTTTCTGCACTGTCATGGACTTGACCCGCAGCCTGCCGCCGACACGGATGACGGCACGTCCATCATGGATTTCGATTCCCGCGGCGCGCGCCTCGTCAACCATTTGGCCGGCTGGGTTGTCGCGCAGATCCACGATGGCAGCGATGTTGACGCCCGCCTTCTTGAGGTCGAGCGCTGCCGCATAGGCCGAGTCGTTGGCCGTGTAGATGCCGACATTGCGGCCGACAGCAACACCGTAGTGATTCAGATAGGTGCGCGCCGCTGAAGCCAGCATGACGCCTGGCCGGTCATTGTCAGCGAACACCATGTGCCGCTCGATCGAGCCGGTGGCGAGCACTACCCTTTTCGCACGCACCTGCCAGAGCCGCTCGCGAGGCAGATCAGGATCGGGCGCGCGCAGATGGTCGCTCACCCGCTCAACCAGGGCTACGAAGTTCTGCGTGTAGTAGCCAAAGGCCGTTGTGCGTGACAGCAGGCGCACATTGCCCATTGCCCTGAGCCGGGCAACGGCGCCTTGCGCCCAGGACCATCCATCCTGCTCCTCGATGCGCGCGTTCGATTCGAAGCGGAGCGCACCACCAAATTCGGCCTGCTCATCGACAAGGATCACGCGAACCCCTGTTTCGGCAGCCGCCAGCGCTGCTGCCAGCCCAGCCGCGCCACCACCAATGACCAGCACCTCGCAATGGGCGAAGCGCGCCGAATAGCGATCGGGATCGGGCAGGTCGGGCGCCACGCCCAGGCCAGCCGCCGCCCGGATGTTCGGCTCGTAAAGCGTCTTCCACGCGGATTTCGGCCACATGAACGTCTTGTAGTAGAAGCCGGCGGAGAAGAAGGGCGACAACAGGTCGTTGACCGCGCCGACATCGAAGGACAGCGAGGGCCACCGGTTCTGAGAAACCGCCTCCAGCCCGTCATAGAGTTCCTGCACGGTGGCGCGGACATTGGGAGTACGCCGCGCCGCATCGCGCCGGATTTCCACCAGCGCGTTCGGCTCCTCGGCACCAGCCGACAATATTCCGCGCGGACGGTGATACTTGAAGGAGCGGCCAACAAGATGCACGCCGTTGGCGAGCAGCGCCGAGGCCAGCGTGTCGCCCTCTATGCCCGTGTAAGCCTGCCCATCAAAGGTGAATCTCGCCGCTTTTGCGTGGCTGAAGCGGCCCGCACCGGAAATGCGATAGGAATCGGCCATTATTGTGCAACCCCCGGCAACTTCTTAGGTTTCGGCTCGCCGGCCTTGTAGGTCATGATGAACTTGTCGGTAACGCTGTCGCGCACCGCATTGAAAAAGCGCGCGCAGCCGTGAACATGCCGCCAGCGCTCATAGACGATGCCTTTGGGGTTCGAGCGAATGAAGAAATATGCCTCGAACTCCTCATCGCTGATGGCGGCGATATTTGTCGGTCGCGCAATATGCGCCTCTCCGGCATTGCGGAACTCCAGTTCCGGGCGATCTTCCTCGCAATAGGGACAGCGGATCAAAAGCATGGCGAACCCTCAAAGCTCCCTATTCAGCGACCGGCCATTGCCAGCGCCGGAGAGCG
>QGUU01000251.1 GCA_003242525.1 Pseudomonadota bacterium
AACGTTGGTTATTTTCTGTGAACCCCTGCGTCCCTTTAAGTCGGGCCCGGCCTGCCCCACCGAAAAGGGCATGGGCGAACTGTCCTGCATGGCGGTATGGATGCCGATGGAGGCGTTCGTCGCGCCGGGACCCCGCGTGACGAAGCAGATTCCTGGCGAACCGGTCAGCTTTCCGTAGGCAGACGCCATGAACGCGGCGCCGCCTTCGTTGCGGCAGAGGACGAAGTCAAGCTTACCCCTCGTGTCATGCAGGGCATCCAGCACGGCGAGGTAGCTCTCGCCCGGCACGCCGAAACTCTTGCGCGCACCGAGGGCAATGAGCGTCTCGACCAGAAGCCGTCCTCCGTTGCGGGTCATCAGCAATCATCCTGCAAAGCAAGCTGCGCGTGGTCAGTCTCGATGGTCAAGGAACTGACCAACGTTGCCGTGTTCGGACCGTGCACCGGGTGCGCGCAAAGAGAAATCAAGAAATACCGCCCAATGGAAAGTTCTACTTTGTTAAGCCTTTGCTGACGATCACGCCCGGATTCATCAGGCCCTTGGTATCGAGCGCAGACTTCAAACGGGCCATCAGCCTGCGCTCGACGGCAGACCTGTTCCGGTCGGCGAGTACAATCTTGGACTGGCCCAGCCCATGTTCGGCGGCAAAGCTGCCGCCCAGGTCAGTCGCCAGCGCTGCCAAGGCCTGACCAAGTTCGCCGTCCTTGCCGTCGAAGCTGCTGCCGCCTGCAGGCGGCGACAGGTTGTAGTGAATGTTGCCGTCGGCGAGATGTCCGAACGGATTGATGCGGATTCCGGGCAGGATTTCATTGCAAAGCCGTTCCCCGGCTTCGATGAAGCGCGCAATGGCACCCGGTGGCACCGCGATGTCATGCTTGAGCTGCGGTCCCTCCAGCCTTTGTCCTTCCGGCTGCTCTTCCCGAACGCGCCAGAAATGGGCGCGCTGGGCATCCGACGTGGCAATTGCGCCATCCTGGACCAGTTCCTTCTCCATGCTCTGCTCCAGAACCGAGGAGAGGATTTCGTCCAGCGGTACGCGCGTCGAACTGGAGGCAAGCTCAACCAGTAGATAGACGGACGAACGCGTTTCGAGCGGAAAGGTGAAGCCCTTGAGGTGCTTCAATACCAACTCCAGTCCCACATCGCAGAAGAATTCCAGGCCCGACAGGAACTCGCCTGCCTCGTCGCGCAGAAGAGCGCCGAAAGTCACGGCGCAACGATAATCGGGCAAGGCGAGCAGGGCGGTTGTCCTTTGCTTTGGCGCCGGAAAAAGCTTCAGTACGGCACGGGTAACGATGCCCAGCGTGCCTTCCGAGCCGCAGAAGAGTTTGCGCAGGCAATAGCCGGCATTGTCCTTCTGCACGGCGCGCAACCCGTTCCAGACCTCGCCATTCGGCAATACCACTTCGAGCCCGAGCACGAGGTCCTGCATCATGCCGTAACGAAAGGCATGACTGCCGCCGGCGTTGGTGCCGATCAATCCGCCTATGCGGGCGCTGCCTTCTGCGCCGAGATGCAGGGGGAAGATGAGGCCGTGCGGTTCCAGCGCATCGTGCAGTGCCGCCAGAACCACGCCGGCTTCAACCAGGATGGAGCCGCTGGTCGGATCCGGCTCGCCGATTTGTGTCATTCTCTGAAGCGACAGGATCACGGTGGAAGCGTCCTGCGCGACTGCGGCGCCGCAAAGGCCGGTATTGCCGGCTTGCGGAACAACCGCAATGCCGTGTTCAAGGCACATGCGCACCACTGCCGACACCTCGGCAGTGTTGGCCGGTCTTGCCACGCCCAGCGGGACCACGCCGTAGCGGTCGAGCCAATCCCGCTGATAGGGTCTGGTATCCGCCCCGGAGAGCCAGCCCTTCGGGCCAAGCAATGCGTGCAGTTTGGTAACCGGATCGCTCATGGATGAGCCTGGCGCGGAGCGTTTCTCCGAAGTGTCGTGCACCTTGCCATGGGGAGTTAATGGGTCTGGACCTGCGACAGGAACTGCTGCGTGCGCTCGTTCTTCGGCGCAGAGAAAAACTCTTCCGGTGGCGCTTCCTCGATGATCTCGCCGCGATCCATGAAGATGACGCGGTCGGCCACGCGACGTGCGAAGCCCATTTCGTGGGTCACGCACACCATGGTCATGCCCTCCGAAGCGAGCGTTACCATGACGTCGAGCACCTCCGAGATCATTTCAGGGTCGAGGGCCGATGTCGGTTCGTCGAACAGCATGATCTGCGGCTGCATGCAGAGCGCGCGCGCGATCGCGACGCGTTGCTGCTGGCCGCCCGAGAGCTGGCCAGGAAATTTCGAAGCCTGCTCCGGTATGCGAACCTTCTCCAAATACCGCTTTGCGGTGGCCTCTGCCTCCGAGCGCGAAATCCCTCGCACCAGCATTGGCGCCAGCACGCAATTCTCCAGCACGGTCATGTGGGGAAAGAGGTTGAAATGCTGGAACACCATCCCGACTTCGCGGCGGATCTCGTCGATATTGCCGACATCGTCGTTCAATTCCGTTCCCAGTACGAAAATGCGCCCGCCGTCATGTTCTTCGAGCCGGTTGATGCAACGGATCATCGTCGATTTGCCGGAGCCGGAGGGACCGCAAACGACGATCTTCTCGCCACGTGCAACCGACAGGTTGATATTCCTGAGGGCGAGGAACGAGCCGTAATGCTTGGTGACGTTCTCGATGCGGATTGCGGGTTCCGCCTGTGTGGGACGGCTTGATGGCACTTTGAGACTCCTTAACGCTCGCCGACCGCCATGCGTCGCTCAAGGAAAGCGCCGTAACGGGACAGGCTGAACACAAAGACGAAGTAGATGAGGGCGATGAACGCGTAGACCTCGACATAGGCAAAGGTCCATTGGCCGGTGCCATAGGCCGCGTTGCCGGAAGCGAGAATCTCGAAGAAGCCCACCACGATGACCAGCGAAGTCTCCTTGAAGGCGATGACGAACTGGTTGATCGTTGCGGGAAGCGCATTGCGCATGGCCTGTGGCAGGAGGATGCGGCTGATGCGGTGCCAGTAGCCAATGCCCAGCGACATGGCCGCTTCTTCCTGCCCGCGCGGCACTCCCTGCAGGCCGCCGCGGATGATCTCGGCCTGGTAGGCGGCGAAGAACAGCGCCGATCCGAACACCACGCGATAGAGCTTGTCGCTCTGGAGCCAGCCGGGAAGCATGAACGGCACGACGACCGCGAACGCGAACAGGATCGACACCAGGGGCAATGACCGTACGCAATCGATGATCAGGCCGGTCGTGCGCGAAATCCACGGAAGTTGAGACCTACGCAGAAGGGCAAGGACGATCGACAGCGGAAAACCGATCAGGCAGGTAGATACGAAGATGAACAGAGTAAGGGCAAGTCCGCCCCACGCCTCTTCTCCGACCCTGTTCAGTCCCAGCACGCCGCCCTTCAGGAGAAAGTAGAACAGTGTGGTGCCTAGCCCCCAAACCAGCGCGATCCGCTTGCCGGTCCAGAATGCCGGCAGGCAGCTCAGCACGACCATCACCACGACGACGGCACAGGCGAGCGCCGAACGCCACTGCTCCTCATAGGGATAGAGGCCGAACATGATGATGCGCCAGCGGTTGGCGATCACGGACCAGCATGCGCCCGCTGCTGCACGGCAGGCTTCCGGTCCACCTTCCGCCGAGAACACGGCCGACAGGAAGGCCCAGTCGAGAAGTTTCCAGCCGATAGTAACCAGCAGGGCAAGCGAAAGCAGTGACAGCAGGGACTGAAACGGCGTCGGAAAGAAGCGCCTTCTGATCCCTTCAAGGCCGGACGTCGAGTGAATTGAAGCCATTCGTCAACCCCTCAACTGATTGCCCTTGAGGGCGACGGCTTTGTTGAGCCTATTGAACAGGGCAGCCAGCGTCATGTTGATCACGAGGAAACCGGCCATGAGAATTCCGATTGCCTCAAGCGTCTGGCCAGACTGGTTGATCGTGACGGCAACGATCATGAAGAAATCCGTGAAACCGATTGTTATGCCGAGAGAAGTTGCCTTTATGAGCCAGACATACTGGTTGGCGAGGATCGGCAGCATGGCGCGCAGCGCCAGTGGCAGCTTGATGCGGCTGAAGACATGCCAGGGCTTCAAACCGAGAGCCAGGGCGGCCTCCACCTGACCGCGACCGACAGCCTTGAAACCGCCACGCACGATCTCGGCAATGTAGGCTCCGCCATAGATTGCCATGGCGATGGCCATGGCGGACAGCTCGGGGGAGATACGCAGGCCTCCGCGAATGTTGAGGCCCGTCAGTTTCGGTATGTCGAGCAGGGGTTGCCCGGGAATCCGGCCCGCGACGACAACCGCTATCGCCAGGCCAAGAGACCCCAGGGCTGCGCCCACGCGCCATAGACGCAGTCGCTCCGGCCTGAAGGCAAGGGCAAGGCGGCGTGACGCGCCCATCCAGACGGGCACGATGACCGCGGCAAGCACGCACAGAGCCGCGACGAGAAGGTACCAGCCGCCGACATTGGGCGCGGGAGCATAGATGCCCCGGTTGCTCAATGTCATGCCGGCGAATTCATAGGCGCCACGTGTGGCGGGGAGGTGGCCGATGAAGGCGTACCAGAAAAATACCTGCAGGATGAGTGGTATGTTCCGGAAGAAATCCACATAGCTCCTGCCCAGCAGTTGCAACAACTCGTTCGACGACGTTCTCGCGAGGCCGATCAGGCCCCCGACGATGGTTGCAAGGGCAAGGCCGATGGTTCCCAGGAAAAGGGTATTGATGAGCCCAATGACGAAGAACCACCAATAGGGATCGGTTGAACTCGAGGGCAGGAGGGAAA
>QGUU01000252.1 GCA_003242525.1 Pseudomonadota bacterium
CGACGCTCAGCTCCGCTGCACAACAGCGTTATATATCGCTATGTGATACGCAGGGGCAATGCGTTCAAGGTAGGGCCAGCCGGCGGATGCCTCCGTTCCAGGGCCGCAAGCGTCGCGGGCGGGAAATCATGCAGGCCCCTATCCTGATCCAAAAGCCGTTGCCTCGTTGGAGGTGGAAAGGACATGCCAGAATGATCCCGCCGAAGGAACTTAGGGTCTCGAAGGACCGCAAATTGCTGACCGTTACCTTTCCCGACCATGCGCCGTTCGAGCTCTCCGCTGAAATGCTGCGCGTCCTGTCGCCCTCGGCGGAAGTGCAGGGGCACTCGCCGGAGCAGCGCGTGACCGTGCCGGGCAAGCGCAATGTGGCGATCAGCCGGATTGAACAGGTTGGCAACTACGCTGTGCGCATCGTCTTTGACGATTTTCATGATACCGGCATTTTCACCTGGGATTATCTGCGCACCCTGGGCCTCGAAAAGGAGGCGCGTTGGCAGGATTATCTCAAGGAACTGGAAGCAAAAGGTCTGTCGCGCGGCTGATGACCCGCGGACTATCCGTCTTTCAGCACTTCGATGATTCGGCGCATGTGCTCGCCGACCATGTCGCATTCCTGAGGCGTCGACTGGCTCATCGCCAGTTCGATAAGCGCCGTGTGAACCTTGAGGGCCTTCGCCAGCAGTGCCTCCCCAGCCTCGGTGAGCGAAAGCCGCAATATGCGCCTGTCCTTCTCATCGCTCTCGCGGCGCAGGAGGCCGCGTGTTTCGAGCTGTGGCAGAAGCATCGTGATGTTGGATCGTCCCACCAGAAGCTTGCGCGCCAGATCGTGCTGCGACATGCCGGGATGCCGGTGCAGGTTCATCAGGACATCGAGCTGTGCGGGTTTCAGATCCAGCGGCGCCAGCCTTGCCGCGAGCGTCCGCTCCAGCAGGTGGCAGGCCCGCGCGACCGCCACCCAGTTTTGGAAACGCGGATTGTCCCAGGGCGCTCCCGAGTCGCCTTTAGGCAAGGTAGGGTCTTGCATTTTGTTCATGGTTGAACTAATATGTTCATGCTTGAACGAATTCAACGGATTTCACTATGACACCGTTCAGCCTCGAGGTCATCCGTGCGTTGTTCGGTGTCGGCGAGCGCATCGCGCCCTCGCTGATGGGGCGTATCGCCTTCGAACTGTTCTGCCGTACACCCAATGTCAACCGGCCCACCGAAGGTGAGCGCCGGGTGATCGAACGTGCTGCGGGTTTCATGACACAGGCGCGCCTTCACCGGCTGGACCTGGGATCCGTCACGGTCGCTGCACATGAATTTCCGCCGAAACCGGGAAGAGGGGAATTCGGCGTCGTGCTGGTTGTCCACGGCTGGCGTTCGCGTACCGAGTTTATGCGCTCGTTCATCGAGGGGTTTTGCGATGCCGGCTATCGTGTTGTCTCGCTCGATCTGCCGGGCCATGGCCAGTCCTCCGGGCGCAGGCTGCATCTGGTAGCTGCCCTGGAGGCGGTGCAGGCGGCGGCGGTGAGGTTCGGCCCCTTTGCTGCCATTGTCGGCCATTCCTTTGGTGGCGCCGTGGCAACGAGCGCTTCCGTTGGCGCGGTCCGTGGCGTTGCGCCTGTGGAGACCGACCGGCTGGTGCTGATCGCCGCCCCGAGTTCCATGCAGACCGTCTTCGACAATTTCAGCGCCATGATGAATGTCGGGCCAAGGTCACGGGCCGCGATGGACCGGATAGTGGAGCGAATCGCCGGCCGACCGCTTGCAGACTTCGTCGGCAGCCGCCTTTTGGCTGACGTGGCAATGCCTGTGCTTGTCATCCACGCCCGTGACGACAAGGAAGTTTCGTCCAGCCACGCCGAGGACTATGGCTTGGCGGGCGGCCATGTCCAGATCTTCTGGGCCGACGGCCTTGGCCATCGGCGTATCCTGTCTGACAGCGGGGTGATCGCGAAGGCCGTTGACTTTGTTTCGCGCCCCGCATCCGATACTGATTGCACCCCGCGGGCCGCGGCAGGCTGACCTACTTCTTCGCGGGCTCGATCGGCAGGCCGGCAGCCTTCCAAGCCGTGAAGCCTCCGAGAATGTGTTTCACTTGCTCCAGCCCCATGTCCTGCGCCGTCTTGGTAGCCAGCGCGGAGCGCCATCCGCCTGCGCAGAAGAACACGAAACTTTTGCCCGAGGCAAAGAAGGGTTTGTGATAGGGACTTTCCGGATCTATCCAGAATTCGAGCATTCCGCGCGGACAGTGTTTCGCGCCCGGGATGTTGCCCTCTCGCTCGATTTCGCGCGGGTCCCTCAGGTCGACAAACAAGGTGTTCTCGTCTTCGAGCAGCGCGGCGGCCTCGTCGATCGAGATCGTTTCTATCTCGGCATTTGCCTCGTCCAGTAGTTCACGGTAGCCCTTTTTCATCGTCTGGCTTCCTGCGGCAGGTCCTTTTTGTCCATTGGTGGCACAGCCGCCCGTGCACCGCCATCGTTTATGATTGCGCCAGCCAGGAGCGGATGTCACAGATTTTGCTGCCGTTTCACGGAAAAGCCCGAGAGAGCCTTTCATTTTGCACAATCGTCACGACAATGGCCGCAGTCTCAGGGAAGGATTCGCAATGCGCCCAGGCAGGCTGCCACTCGTTCTGCTCGTCACGGTCTTGCTGGCCTTTGCCACCGTGTACTCGGAAAGAACGGTGGCGCAGGTAAAGGAAGACCCTGGCCTCAGTGACGTTCTGGCTGATCTGCTCCATGGCGTGGAAGGCGAGGAAAGCGCCGCGGAACGGCGGATACCCTTCGGCCGCGAGGAGATTCAGCTTTCCTTCGCGCCGCTTGTGAAGCGGACTGCCCCCGCGGTGGTGAACGTTTACGCTTCGCAGTCTGCCCGGGTGGTTTCTCCGTTCGAAGGGGACCCTTTTTTCGAGCAGTTCTTTGGCCGCTCCGTCCCGCGGGCACAATCGTCGCTCGGTTCCGGCGTGTTGGTGGACCCGTCCGGAATCATCGTGACCAATTTCCACGTCATTAAGGGCGCCGACGAGGTGAAGGTGGCAACGTCGGATGGTCGCGAGTTCGCGTCAAGAATCCTGCTTAAGGACGAGTCGCTGGACCTGGCGGTCCTGAAGATCGACTCCGAGAAGCCTTTTCCGGTTGTCGCTATCGGGGATTCGGACGCGCTGGAGGTCGGAGACCTAGTGCTTGCCATCGGCAATCCCTTTGGCGTGGGCCAGACGACCACCAGCGGCATCGTTTCGGCGCTCGCGCGCAGCCATATCGGCATTTCCGATTCCGGCTATTTCATCCAGACGGACGCCGCCATCAATCCGGGCAATTCTGGCGGTGCGCTCATCAACATGGACGGCCAGCTCATCGGCATCAATACAGCTATCTTCAGCCGCAGCGGCGGCTCAATCGGTATTGGTTTCGCAATTCCGTCGAACATGGTCCGCGCCTTCGTGGAAGCAGCAAGATCGGGGTCCGATTTCTTCGAACGACCCTATATCGGCGCCGATTTCGAGCCCGTAACGCCGCAGATCGCGGAATCTCTTGGCATGGATTCGGCGACCGGTGCGCTGGTGACCTCTGTCGCTCCCGGCAGCCCTGCTGCCAATGCCGGGCTGAAGCCTGGCGACGTTATTCTGTCGCTGAACGGCACGTCTGTGGAAGGGATCGAAGCACTTGATTACCGCATGGCGACGCAGCCAATCGGTTCAAGCGCAACCTTTGGCATATTGCGCCAAGGCAGGCGCCGAAACCTGGAAATCGCGCTCGCGAGGCCGCCGGAAGGCGCCGAGTCCACGCAGGTATCCCTCCGAGGCCGAAGCCCCTTCGCCGGAGCAAAGGTAGCGGATCTTTCGCCGCGGCTGGCCCAGCGCCTGGGCATTCGCACAAACGTAAAAGGTGTTGTCGTCGTAGACATTGCTCGCAATTCACCGGCGGCCGGTTTCGGCTTCCGTCCGGGAGACATCGTGCGCGAGGTAAATGGTGTGACGATCGACAGCGCACAAAAAATGGCGCAGGTGTCCATGCAGAATACCCGCTGGTGGCGCTTTACCGTCGACCGCAACGGACAGGTATTGCGGCAGGTTCTGCGGTATTGATCGCCCGGGAACACGGTTTGGTGCCTGCGACTGGAAAATGTCTGACCTCTTCGGAAATGAGCCGGCCGAGCCGCCGAAAAGAAGTTCGCAGCCCGGTCGCCCCCTGGCTGACCGACTGCGCCCTACCGCGCTGGCTGAAGTGGTCGGGCAGGAGCATCTGACCGGCCCGGACGGCGCGCTGACTCGTTTCATCAATTCCGGCTCCCTTGGCTCCATGATCTTCTGGGGCCCACCCGGCACTGGAAAAACGACCGTGGCGCGGCTGCTTGCCGGTGAGACGGACCTGGCCTTCGAGCAGGTTTCAGCTATTTTTTCGGGGGTAGCGGATCTCAAGAAGGTGTTCGATGCAGCGCGGCTGCGTCGTGCCAACGGTCGGCAGACCCTTCTTTTCGTAGACGAGATCCATCGCTTCAATCGTGCCCAGCAGGATTCGTTCCTCCCCGTGATTGAGGACGGAACGGTGGTGTTGGTTGGCGCGACCACCGAGAACCCGTCCTTTGAACTCAATGCGGCTCTCCTGTCGCGGGCCCGCGTACTTGTCTTCCATTCGCTCGACGCGGACAGTATCGAACGGCTTCTGTCACGCGCCGAGCAAGCGCAGGCCAGACCGCTTCCGCTCGACCAGGAGGCTCGGGCGGTGCTTGTGCGCATGGCCGATGGAGACGGGCGTGCGGCCCTGACGCTGGCGGAGGAAGTGTGGCGGGCTGCCCGGCCG
>QGUU01000253.1 GCA_003242525.1 Pseudomonadota bacterium
CTGGAAAGGCAAACGCACAGGACAGGGGCAACGACGAAAAACTGGTGCATATACGGCTCCAGCTGGAGGATTTGACCCGGCAGGTGCTGCATACGGCGGTCGCCTTTCGGCCACGCCTCGCCGAAATCAACACCCGGCTGGAGCAACTCGGTACGCCGCCACCAGAGGACCAGCCGCCCGAGCCTGACATAGTCACGAGCGAGCGGGCGGCGCTGACGGCGGAAAAAGCCAGCATCAACGCAGTCATCTCCATGGCCGAGACGCTGTCGGTGCGGGTCAATGCGCTCATTAACCTGATCGCCACCACCCGCAGCGAACTTTTCAGAAACCTGCTGACCAAGCGCTATGAACTGAACACCGCCTTCACCAGCAAGGTCATCTCGGACGCGAGGGAAGAGTTCCACGAATTCGGCACGGCCATTTCGTCCTGGCTGGGCTTCGCCTTCAGGTTCAAGTTCCAGTCGGTCGTGTTTGCCACGATGATGGCGCTGATCGCCGCCTTCGTCATACTGTTTGGGGGGCGGCGGCTGTTCCGGCAGCTGATTCATTCGCAGGGGCAAGCAGAAAATCCTTCCTATCTCAGCCGCCTCTCGCGCGCCTTCTGGTCGACCCTGCTGCCGACACTGGCCTTGGCGGTCTTTCTCGCCGCCACCTATTTCTTCTATGATTATTACGGCGTGTTGCGCGGAGACATTGGCGTCTACATGCGCGCCGCCATGGTTGTTGTCGGGCTGGTTTTTCTAGTCAACCGGCTTGCCTATGGGGCGCTCTCCCCGAACGAGCCCCAATGGCGCCTGATTCCCGTCGAGCCGGGCGCCGGGCGCTGGCTGTCGCGACTGGCAACGGCAATGGCGGCGGTGATCGGGGTGGACGGCTTCCTGACCACCATCACCGACCAGATGGCCTCCCCTCTTTCGCTTACCGTGGCACGCGGCTGTATCTCGACCATCATCGTGGGCATCCTCCTCATCCTCATGGGGTCGCTCCGGCCTTTTCGGACGGCAACCGGCGAATGGCGGCGCTGGCCAATCTGGCTCAGGTGCAGCGTCTATGTTCTAGGCGGCTTCATGATAGTTGCGGCGCTGCTGGGTTATATCGGTTTGGCGCTTTTCGTGTCCCTGCAGGTGGTGGTTACGGGCACGATCCTGATTCTTGCCTATATCGGGCTTCTGGCTGCCCGGGCGATCGGCGCGGAGGGCGGTTTTGGCAATTCTTCCCTCGGGCGTTGGCTCAACGCCAACTCTTCGCTGGAAGAGACCACGCTCGACCAGCTCGGCCTTGTCGTCAGTATCGCCCTCAACATTCTCATTGTTGTCGTCTTCCTTCCCCTCATCCTGTTGATGTGGGGATTCCAGCCCGGCGACATACAGGCCTGGGGATACAGGCTCGCCACGGGCGTGACCATCGGCAACGTAACGATTTCCATCACCGGCATTCTCACTGGTCTTGCGGTCTTCGCGCTTGGCTACTTCCTAACGCGCTGGTTTCAGGGGTGGCTGGATGGCTCGGTAATGGCCCGAGGCCGGGTCGACGCAGGCGTTCGCAACTCGATTCGGCTTGTCGTGGGCTATGCCGGCGTCGCCGTCGCGGCCTTGGTCGGGGTTTCGGCAGCGGGAATTGACTTGTCGAGCCTGGCGCTGGTTGCAGGCGCGCTTTCCCTCGGCATCGGCTTCGGCCTGCAGAATGTCGTGTCCAACTTCGTTTCGGGGCTCATCCTGCTGGCTGAACGGCCGTTCAAGGTCGGAGACTGGATCGTCGCCGGCGACGTCAGCGGAACGGTGAGGAAGATCAGCGTCCGGGCCACCGAGATCGAGACCTTTCAACGACAAACCGTCATCCTGCCCAATTCCAATCTTATCAATGGCGCTGTCAGCAACTGGACGCACCGCAACAAGCTTGGCCGGGTGGAAATCAAGGTCGGTGTCGCCTATGGCACCGATGTAAGACGTGCCCATCAGGTGCTGCTTGAGATTGCGCAAAGCCACCCACTGGTGTTGAAAAATCCGGAGCCTGCCGTCCAGTTCGTTAACTTTGGCCCCGCGGCGCTTGAATTCGAGATACGCATTTTTCTTGCCGACATTCTCAATGGCGGCTCGGTCCAGAACGATATTCGTTTCGCCATCATTGAAGCCTTCGACCGCGAAGGGATAGAGATTCCGTCCACGCCGAGAGCGGTTGTGGAAAAGAAGGCTGCCCCCTGGCCGACGGACGATGACAGAACCGAAGCGGAGTTCGCCGAGCGCGAGGCCGCGGCTGCAGCGGCGCGCCAGGCTCCGAAAGGCCGCCGCAGTCACAAGCCCGATCCGGCCTGAACTGACGATCAGCCCATCCCGGGCGCAGCCACGCGCAATCCATTCAGTTGCGGTTCAGTTTCGATGTCTTATAGATGGATTGCAAAGGGCAAGGTGCCCGGCGCCAAATAGAGGCGGTGGCAACACCGGAATCGTTATGTGGAAGTACGTAGCAGCGGCGGCGGTTCTGTTTGCGGGAACCCAGGGCATTCATGCCGCTACCGTCGTCAATAACGACAACGAGCCGCGCACGCTGATCGTGACGGAAGGCGCCGGCAAATCCGAACTGTCGATCGCTGCGGGCGAGACCACGGAATTCTGCCTGAACGGCTGCTTCATAACCCTGCCGAACGGTGACCTGGAAGCGCTGACCGGTGCCGAAACGGTGGTTATTTCGAACGGAACCGCCACGATCAAGTAAGCTGGTGGCAGCCCGCCATTCGGGCAATCCGGCCTCGCCGTCGTTTCAGCCCAACACTGGTCGCGCCGCTGGCGGGGCGTGTCGCAAACAGGCGGTAGCGTCAACGTCCGCCTCTGCATATTGTGCGCCAATCGACGGCGGTGCTGCTTTGCGGCCGCCATTTGCCACAAGATCATGCGGAGTCGCGCGCCATGGCAGGGTTTCCGAAAAAGGCGAAGGTTGTCATCATCGGGCTGGGCGGTATCGTCGGCGCCTCTGTCGCACATCATCTGATCGAGCGCGGGTGGGACGATATTGTCGGTATCGACAAGTCAGGCATTCCGACCGATATCGGCTCGACGGCTCACGCCTCTGACTTCTGCTACATGACCAGCCATGACTTCCTGTCGTGCTGGACTTCGCTGTACTCGCTCGAATTCTACGAAAAGCTCGGCCACTACGAGCGCATCGGAGGGCTGGAAGTGGCGCGGGTCGGCGACGATGCCCGTATGGATGAAATCAGGCGAAAGGTCACCTCTGGCAGGGCTTTCGGAACGCGGGCGCGGTTGATCGGGCCGAAAGAAATAAAGGAGAAGTTCCCCCTCATCGAGGAATCGGCCGTTCAGGGCGGCTTGTGGGACCCCGATGCGGGCCTTGTCGTCCCGCGCTCGCAAACGGTTGCTGGCAAGCTTGTCGAGGAGGCTGAGAAGTCCGGCAAGCTGAAGGCCTTTGCCCATACGCCGGCCAAGTCATTGGTGATCGAGAATGGCCGCATCCGCGGCGTCGTTACGGATCGCGGTACCATCGAGGCGGACCATGTTGTGGTCTGTGCCGGGTTGTGGGGGCGTCTCATCGCCGAAATGGCCGGGGAGGACCTGCCGGTCATGCCGGTGGATCATCCGCTCACCTTCTTCGGGCCCTACACGGAATTCGCAGGGACCGGAAAGGAAATCGGTTGGCCGCTGCTCCGTGACCAGGGCAACTCCGCCTATATGCGCGACACCGGCGACCCCCGCACATCGGAAGGGGGCATGATCGAGTGGGGCTATTACGAGGAAACCAATCCGCGCCTCGTCCATCCGCGTGATCTGCTTGAAAAGGATCAGGCGCGCCTGTCGCCGTCGCAACGCGATCTGGAGATGGACCAGATACTGGAGCCTCTGGAGCGCGCCATCGAGCTAACTCCGATCCTTGGCGAGCTTGGGTATGACGAACGGCGCTCCTTCAACGGCCTGCTGCAGGTCACGGCCGACGGAGGCCCGTCAATCGGAGAGAGCCAGAAGGCCAGGGGGCTGTGGTATGCCGTCGCAATCTGGGTCAAGGATGCGCCCGGCATGGGCAAGCTCGTTGCCGACTGGATGACGGACGGCCGGACCCATATCGACCATGCGCGAATCGATTATTCGCGGTTTTACCCGCACCAGCTCAAGGAAGATTACATTGCCGGCCGCTGTGGGGAGGCTGCCCAGAAGATCTACAATCCGGCCGTTCATCCGCGCGAGCCGTACCTCACCGGCCGCAGCGTCCGCCGTTCTCCGTTCTATGAGAGGGAGAAGGAACTGGGCGGCTACTTCATGGAACTCGGCGGCTGGGAACGCGCCCATGGATACGCCGCAAACGAGCATTTGCTGGAGAAATACGGCAATCGCGTACCGGTCCGAGAGAACGAATGGGACAACCGGCACTTCTGGCGTGTTTCGAACGCCGAGCATCTGGCGATGAGCGAGGACTGCGGCATCGTCAACCTGTCGCATTTCTACATGTTCGAAGTGTCAGGCCCGGACCACGTGGCGCTGATGGAATGGCTGTGCGCGGCGAAGATCGGCGGCGACAACAACATCGGCAAGGGCATCTATACCCACTTCCTCGACGATGAGGGCATGGTGCGAGCCGATCTTACCGTATTCCGCATGGCGGACCGTTGCCGGGTAGTGGACGGAGCCGACGCGGGACCCCGCGACTTCCACTATGTGAAGCGCGTGGCCGAGGATAAGGGCTTTGACGTAACCATCACGGATGTCACCGAGGATTATATCACCATCGGTTGCTGGGGGCCCAATGCACGCGTGACCTTGCAGAAGGTCGTTGAGG
>QGUU01000254.1 GCA_003242525.1 Pseudomonadota bacterium
ACAGCCCTTCATTCATGACGCCGGCCGAGGCGAGGTCGGCATCCTGCGTCTCATGCGCCACCACCGCGTCAAAGTCGCGCGCATAGGTGAGGGCGCGCCGCATGACGAGCGAATTCCTGATCGTGTGACGCCCGTCGGTAAAGGCGACCGCGCCGGCTTCGCGCAGGAGGCCGAATTCCGTCATCTCGCGTCCGGCCAGTCCCTTGGTAATCGCCGCGGCCGGAAAGATGTTGACCACGGCCGTATCCCGGGCTGTCCGCAGCACGAATTCGACCAGAGCGACATCGTCGATGACCGGGTGCGTGTCGGGCATCATCACCAGCGAAGTGACGCCGCCTGCGGCCGCCGCCATGCTGGCGGAGGCTATCGTTTCGCGGTGTTCTGCTCCCGGTTCGCCGATGAAGACGCGTGTATCGACAATGCCCGGCATGATGGTGAGGCCGGTGCAATCAACGACCGTAGCTCCCTCCGGGGCACCCTGGTTGAGCGCTTCCTTGCCAGCCGCCGCGATCTTTGTGCCCTGGACGACGACCGTGCCGATCTCGTCAATGCTGCGCGAGGGATCGACTATGCGGGCGTGGGAGAACACGGTGGCGCTCATGCCGCTTCCCCTTCATTGCGGCGCGGATCGAGCAGGGCCTCCATCACCGCCATGCGCACGGCGACGCCCATTTCCACCTGTTGCTGAATGACGCTTTGGGGCCCGTCCGCGATCTCGGAGGCGATTTCAACGCCACGATTCATCGGCCCGGGGTGCATGACCAGGGCATCCGGCTTGGCGAACTTCAGCTTTTCTGCATCCAGGCCAAAGTAGCGGAAGTATTCGCGCACCGACGGCACGAACGCGCCTTCCATTCGCTCGCGCTGCAGGCGAAGCATCATTACCACGTCCGCGTCCTTCAGCCCTTCTGCCATCGTGCGATGGACGGAAACGCCCATCTTCTCGATACCCGCCGGAAGCAGGGTGGAAGGCGCCACCACACGCACCTGCGCGCCCATCGCGTTGAGCAGGATGATGTTGGAGCGCGCCACGCGCGAATGCAGTATGTCGCCGCATATCGTCACGATCAGCTTGGAAAGCTGACCCTTGGCGCGCCGGATGGTGAGGGCGTCCAGCAATGCCTGAGTCGGGTGCTCGTGTGTTCCATCGCCGGCGTTGACCACGGAACATCCCACCTTCTGCGCCAGAAGCGCGGCCGCCCCCGCCGACTGGTGCCGGATGATGAGGATATCCGGACGCATTGCGTTGAGCGTCATCGCCGTATCAATCAGCGTTTCGCCCTTTTTCACCGAAGAACTGGCCACCGACATGTTCATGACGTCGGCGCCGAGCCGCTTGCCCGCCAGTTCGAAGGAGGACTGTGTGCGCGTGGATGCTTCGTAGAACAGGTTTATCTGCGTGCGCCCCCGCAGCGCAGACGTCTTTTTCTCAGGCTGGCGCGAGATCGAAACGGCCCGGTCGGATCGGTCGAGAAGCAGTTCGATGTCGTCAGGGGAAAGATTGGCGATGCCGAGCAGGTGGCGGTGCGGAAATAATGGCAGCGAGGCGTCGGTCATCTCAAGGCGCTGCTATAGGGCGCAGGCAGCAAAGCCGCAAGCTGCAGGATCATTCTTCTCCCGGTATTTTCACCGCGCGGCTTGGTCTATAAGCGAACATGGCACGGATTCGGGACCGTTGCCGGCAGAGACAGGGATGACGCGTGACCGACGAGGTGCCGAATCAATCGCCGCCACTTATCGGAGGCAATGCCTGGCGCGGCGATCCGCTGCTCATCCAGCTTGGCGAGCGCTTTTCCGACTCAGTGCGCAAGGATCTCGACGGCATTGGCCGGTTCGTGCTGACGCATGAGGCCCAGGATCTCGCCCGTCTGGCGAACACCGAGATACCTCGTCTGCGAACCCATGACCGGCAGGGAAGGCGCATAGACCTGGTCGAATATCATCCGGCCTATCATGCGCTGATGCGCCGCTCGGTCGCGCTCGGTCTTCATTCGTCGATATGGGAGAACGGCGAGGCCGAAATCGGGCGGCGCCATCAGGTTCGCGCCGCACGCTTTTTCCTGATGGCCCAACTGGAAACAGGGCATCTCTGCCCGATCACCATGACCAGCGCCTCGCTCGCCGCGCTGATGGCCAATCCGAAGATCTTCCGTGAGTGGGGCCCGCGCGTGACCACGCGCAAATATGACCAGAGCCAGAAGCCCCCGGTGGAAAAGACCGGTCTGACGGTTGGCATGGGGATGACCGAAAAGCAGGGCGGGACCGACGTCCGGGCCAATCTCACCAAGGCGGAGCGGGCCGGGTCGAGCGGTTTTTACCGAATCAGCGGCCACAAATGGTTCATGTCGGCGCCCATGTCGGATGCGTTCCTGATCCTGGCTCAGGCACCGGAAGGTCTTTCCTGCTTCCTTGTGCCGCGCGTGCTGGGGGACGGTTCAGCCAACGGCTTCCGTTTCCAGCGGCTGAAGGACAAGCTTGGCAACCGCTCCAACGCTTCGTCGGAGGTCGAGCTGGAGGGCGCCATCGGCGAGATGGTTGGCGACCCCGGGGCGGGGGTCAAGACCATCATGGACATGGTGACGCTAACCCGGCTCGACTGTGCGGTGGCGTCCGCCGCTCTCATGCGGGCCGGGCTGGCCGAAGCAGTCCATCACACGCGCCATCGCAAGGTATTCGGTACAAACCTGGTCGACCAACCATTGATGCTGCGGGTCCTGGCCGACATGGCGCTGGATGTGGCAGCTGCGACTGCACTTTCCTTCCGGTTGGCGCGCTCCTTCGACGAGGCGGCGGGAGATCGCGGGGAGGCGGCCTTTGCCCGGGCGATGACGCCGGTCGTAAAATACTGGGTATGCAAGATGGCCCCGGCACTGCTTTATGAAGCAATGGAGTGCCTGGGAGGCAACGGCTATGTCGAGGAAGCTCCGCTGGCGCGCTACTACCGGGAAGCTCCCGTCAATGCCATCTGGGAAGGGTCGGGCAATGTCATGGCCCTCGACGTATTGAGGGTTCTGTCGCGAGCACCGGCACTGTTCGAGGAGGTTCTGGCTGGCATCGACCGGGACCTGGGCGATGCAGGCCGCGGCACCATCGGCGTTCTGAAGGCGGCCATGCAGGTGGCGTCGAGTGACGAAGGATCGGCGCGGATTCTGACCGAACAGCTGGCACTTTCGGCGGCCGCCGCGGAACTTCGGCGATTGGGGGCAGGGCGGATTGCCGATGCCTTCGTGGAGACCCGGCTGGCCGGTCAGTGGCGCACCACCTACGGCGTGCTTGATGCCCGCCACGACGCCCGGATGATCGTGGATACGCTCTATCCGCCGCTCGTCTGAACCGGCGCGATCCGCTGGTCCGGCTACAGTCCCTGGCTCACCTGTGGACCACCGTTAACCTTAATGAATGGTTTATATTGCGGTGCCGGCCTGTGAAGCTCACTGTCGCACGACCGACAGGGACCACCATGCGCCATCTTTTGACAATGCCTTTTGCTTCGCTCTGCGCAGCTAGTTCTGGCTTATCGGGAAGAGTGCGCTTCGGCGGTGGAGCCGGCAACGAGAGGGCGGGATGATGCGCACCCTGCTTGCGTTATGGTTCGTGCCGCTGGTGCTCTTTTGGGGCTGGTATTTCCTGTCGCTCAACGACATGAATTTCGGCTATGTTCTGCTGAGCCGGCAGCTCCACGATCTCGTTTTTGAGCTCTACGGCGACTTGCTGGGCATCGATCCGGCCGCCATCCCCGGCATGGTGGCGAAAGCTTGTGTTTTCGATTCATTCCTCATTGGAGCCATCGTCGCCTGGCGCCGGCGGCGTGTTATCGCACGTTGGCTCCGGGGTCCCGAAACGGAGAGGCGTCCGGAGCCGATGCCCGGAGCCGGTCCAGAACTCCCTGCAGAATAAAGGCGGCCGCCGCCGAATCGATCTTTTCTTCACGCCTGCGCCGCGAGAAATCCATCTCTATGAGGGTGCGCTCTGCCGCGACCGTGGAAAGCCGCTCGTCCCAAAAGGCGAAGGGCAGGGGAGAATGCGACGCCATGTTGCGGACGAACGCACGGGATTTTTGAGCTCGCGGTCCTTCAGAGCCATCCATGTTGATCGGCAGGCCGATGACGACGGCCCCCACATTTTCCCCCTCCAGGAGCGCGAGCAGCGTGGCCGCATCTTGCGAGAATTTCCGGCGCATGATCACGGGGCGGGGATGGGCGAAGGAGAGCCCGCGATCCGAAACCGCAATGCCGATCGTCTTGTCGCCGAGATCGAGACCGGCAAGCGTCCGGCCGCCTTTCAGAATTGCCGGAAGCTCATCTATGTTGACGATATTCGCCGAAATGGTCGCTTTCCTTTGATTTGGAATGCCGGCGTTCTATCCTGACTTCATACGGAAATCGAGGACGAGTGATGAAACTTACCTGGTATGGACATTCTGCCTTTCGCATAGAGACGGGAGACGTCAAGATTCTGATCGATCCCTATCTGATCGGCAATCCGTCCTGGGATGGCGGTTGGGAAGGGCCAGCCGAAGGCGTGACCCATGTGCTTCTGACCCATGGCCATGACGACCATATCAGCGGCGCAACCGAGATACTGAAAAAGACAGGGGCCATGCCCACCACGCGGTGCCAAGTTCCACCCGTCCCACGAAAGCCTTGAAAAAGAATTAGAGCCTTCCGACGAAGGTCTGGCGGCACCCTCGGCAATTGGTGCTGGATCGTC
>QGUU01000255.1 GCA_003242525.1 Pseudomonadota bacterium
TGGATAGGGTATGGGGGCGGGGAAAGGGGGGCGTCGATGGATTTTTCAGGACGCCATGGCCGCCGGCGGCCGGTCGCAGGCCCGAACGGGGACCGGTCCAGAGCGGATGGCCATTTCAAACGCGGCACGCGCCTGTCGGAAATTTTCTTTCCCATTCTCACCGAATGGCAGCCAGTTATCTCGCGGCTCTCAATATCCGATCAGAACGCGATCGAGGCAGCCGCACACGCGCAGGCAAGCGGGCTGGATTTCCCCTCGGCACTTCTGTCACGCGGGATCGTCCGCGACAGGGATCTGCTTGAAGCCGTCGCCGAGGAACTTGGCCTGTCGGTAGTGAAAGAGATCGACCCGCAAAGGCTGGTCATCAGCGATGACCATGCCGCTAGCTTGCTGCGGGAACGCAGCCGACACGTCCCGGTTCGGCTTATGGAGAGGGACGGGAGCGTCTCCTTCCTTATAACCCCGCAACGGATACCGCTTGGCCTGCTTCGCGACCGCCTGAAAAGGAGGCCCGCCCTTGCGGCACGAATGAAGATGGTGGACGCAGGTCAACTGCGCAGCGCCATCCTGCAGCGGATGCAGCCCTTCCTCTCCAATCTGGCGACGAAGGGCCTGTTTGAGCGGTTTCCACAAATGTCGGCCCGCACGGTCGCCAACGCATGGCAAGGAACCGTTGTGGGAGTGATCGTGACGGCGCTACCAATAGGATTGGTGCTGGCGCCGGAGCAGCTGGTTCTGCTGCTTCACCTGTTTACCACCTTCTTTTTCTTCGCCTGCGTGGCCCTGCGCCTGGCGGCCGTAATATCGCTGAAGCCGTGGCGACCGCCGCAACCGGTCCCCCCACCGCCCCCGGACGCCCCGGTCTATTCCGTGCTGGTGGCGCTCTATCGGGAGGCGAACATGATACCCGGCCTGCTCCAGGCGCTTGACCGGCTGGTATGGCCGCGCGACCGGCTGGAGATCAAGCTGGTTTGCGAGGCGGATGACACGGAGACGCTCGAGGCAATCAGCAGGCACAAGCTTCCCCGATATATCGAGGTTGTGAAGGTGCCGCCTGGCCTACCCCGAACCAAACCGAAAGCGCTGGCTTTCGCCCTGCCGCTGAGCGGAGGTGAGTTCGTCACGCTTTATGACGCCGAGGACGAGCCGGACCCCATGCAACTGGCGGAAGCCTGGCATCGCTTCCGCCGCGAGGGGCCGGAACTGGCCGTGCTCCAGGCCCCGCTTGAGATCTCCAACCGCTCACAGAGCCCTTTGGCGCGGATGTTCGCCTTCGAATATGCCGGCCTTTTTCGCAGGCTCCTGCCGTGGCTGTCGAGCCAGAGGCTCGTGCTGCCGCTCGGGGGCACTTCGAACCACTTCCGCCGCGCCGCCCTCGACGCCGTGGGCGGATGGGACCCTTACAATGTGACGGAGGATGCCGATCTCGGCGTAAGGCTCGCCCGTTTCGGCTACCGGGCTTCCACCATCTCGCGCCCGACCTACGAGGCGGCGCCAAGAACCCTGTCAGTCTGGCTTCCGCAGCGGACGCGCTGGTTCAAGGGTTGGGCGCAGAGCTGGCTGGTGCACATGCGCAGCCCCCGTCGCCTACTGGGTGACCTGGGGCCCGGCTCCTTCATGGTGGCGCAAGTGCTGTTTGCCGGAACGCTGGCTTCGGTCATGCTCCACCCGGTCCTTCTCGCGACCTTCCTTTTCCTTGTGGTGGACCTGCTTTCAGAGACCACCGGACCCTGGCGCACTGCCCTGCTTTCCCTGGACATCTTCAACATTGCTTGCGGCTATCTCACTTTCCTTCTCCTGGGCTGGCAGGCCTTGAAGGGCGGCGAACGAGCGGATTTCTGGAAGATCGTCCTGCTCACACCGCTTTACTGGGTTCTGCTTTCCGTCGCTGGCTGGCGTGCAGTCTGGCAATTGTGGCGCAGGCCGCATCTTTGGGAAAAGACGCCGCATGAAGTTTACCGCGCCTCATCATTCGCGGCACAGCCGGCAGGCGGCAAACATGACCGGGGCGACAGCAACGGGTATTTTGATCAGGATGAACGTCGAGGTTAGATGGTTCATGCTATGGGAGGGGCCGTGGACGTTTCGAACGTGACTGCGGAGCTCCGGCAAGCATGGCGAGCATGCGAAAGGATGGAAGGCTAAGGCGGTTACTCGACTGGCTGTCGCGCCGCATTCGTGCGGCTGCAGGGACAAACGGTCGACAGCGTGGAACCGGTCCGGCCGATCCTCTACGGCACCTCTCGGGCCAGGCATTGGCTGAAGCGGTCACCGACCCTCTCATGATCTTCGATCGCGCCGGGAGGCTGGTTCATGCCAATGCGGCCGCTCATGCTGCCTTCGACGGATTGCGAAACGGTATGTCGCTGCCGCTCAGGTTCCGCACGCCGGAAATGCAGGCCACGCTGGACGCGCTGACATCCGGCGCCGAAGCTTCTGCAGCCATCGAATATAGCGAGAGATTGCCAGTGGAACGGGCCTACCGCGTCAGTGCGACGATGATCGGCCAGGGATCGGAGTTCGGAGTGCTGGTGTTCAAGGACCAGAGCGAGGCCCGGCGTATAGACCGCATGCGGTCCGACTTCATCGCCAATGCCAGCCATGAGTTGCGCACTCCGCTCTCCTCCATTGCGGGCTTCATCGAAACGCTGCGCGGCCCTGCTCGCGACGATACCGCCTCGCGCGACCGGTTCCTGGCAATCATGCAGGACCAGACCGACCGCATGGCGAGGCTGATCGACGATCTGTTGTCATTATCGCGGCTGGAAACGAAGCCTTATCTTAGGCCGGGGACGCGCTTCGATCTCAAGGCTACGCTGGATGCGGTGATTGCATCTATGGCGCCGCTGGCGCAGGAGAATGGCGTGACGATCGAATGCCACCTTGGCCACGGTCAGCTCGTTCTCCCCGGCGATGAAGATGAAATGTTCCAGGTATTCCAGAACCTGATCGAGAATGCGTGCAAATACGGCCGAACAGGCGGGCGTGTCGTCATCTCCAGCGCCGAAGGAACTCAGACCCCCGGGCCGACCGTGGACGTTACGGTACGAGATTTCGGCGCTGGCATTGCGGAACAGGATATTCCCCGCCTTACGGAGCGCTTTTACCGGGTCGAGGCGGAAACAAGCCGCGCCCAGAAAGGCACTGGGCTTGGGCTGGCCATCGTCAAGCATATACTGACGCGGCACAGGGCCTGGCTTTCGATCAGTTCCGAGCCGGGCAAGGGGGCCGCCTTCACCGTTCACTTGCCGGCAAAGTAGATTTGCCCTGCCGGCCGGATTATCTCCTATGGGTTTCGTCTTGCTGTCACGCAGGCAAGGTATCGACAGGCATTGCAGCAGGCGAATCGTCAGGATCGGAAAGGCATGTGAGATGCAGTCGGTACACACCGTCAGCGCCTATGACGAGGAATTGAACTATCTGGCAAGGCAGATTGCCGCTATGGGCGGCCACGCCGAAAGAATGGTCGACGAGGCCATAGCCGCGCTCATTCACGCCGATGTTGGGCTTGCGCAGAAGGTGATCGCCGACGACGCGGTACTCGACGGCATCCAGCGCGAGATCGACGACAAGGCCATTGTCGTCATCGCCAGGCGGCAGCCTATGGCGGCGGACCTGCGCGAAATCATCGGCACCATCCGCATCTCAGCCGAGCTCGAGCGAGTAGGAGACCTCGCCAAGAATGTCGCCAAGCGCGTCGTCGCGGTGACCCAGAACCAGCAACCGACCAGCCTGTTTCGCGGTATCGATGCGCTTGCGGAACTTGCGCTCAACCAACTCAAGGAAGTGCTCGACATCTATGCCTCGCGCGAGCTCAGCCGGATCAGCTTCGTTCGGGACCGCGACGACCAGATCGATGCGATGTACACCTCGCTGTTCCGCGAGATGCTGACCTACATGATGGAGGATCAGCGCAACATCACGCCGTGCACGCATCTCCTCTTTTGCGCCAAGAACATCGAGCGCATCGGCGACCATGCCACCAACATTGCGGAAACGATCTTCCACATCGTCACAGGCGAGCAGATGCCTGCCGAGCGGCGCAAAAGCGACAAGACCGACCAGGTGGGCGTGCCGACAGAAGCCAAGCGACAGGGCTGAACCGATTCCGGTCGCGCCGGGCCGCGCGTGGCCTGCGCTATCTTACGCGGCGCCGCTCCGCAGCCGGCTGAAAGGCAATGCGCGAATGATAGGCGCAATAAGGCCCGCTCTCGGATGAATCCGCGCCGCAGAAGGAAAAGTCTTCTGCCAACGGATCGCCGTTGGGCCACTTGCAGGTACGCTCGGTAAGTTCCACCAGCTTCAACCGCCGCGAGATGGGAACGACGACATCCTCGACCGGGCGGACAAGCTGCTGTGCGACAGGCTCGGCATCGAACTGAACCTGCAACGCCGTAGCGCCGATCGAGACCGGCATGTGGCGATGAGCCGCCGCGCGCGCGGAGGACCCCTTCGTCACGCCGGCGGAAGAACCCGCCTTCTTCTTGTGGGCCGGCGAGGCCGTGGCACGACCCCGACTCGACAGTTTCAGCCGATGCACCTTGCCGATGACCGCATTGCGGCTGACGCCCCCGAGTTGCGCAGCGATCTGGCTGGCCGAAAGGCCTTCCGCCCAGAGCTTGCGCATTATACAATTCTCGAGTCCAAGAGAAGGAAC
>QGUU01000256.1 GCA_003242525.1 Pseudomonadota bacterium
TTTGTGTCTGTGTAAAAGCCGGGGGGGGGGGGGAAGGGGGGGCCCTTCCCAGGGCCCAAAAAGCCGAAGGCATCGTGCGAGGTGATGACCACGCGCCTGTCTGCAGGGATTTGGGCGACCGCCGCACGTATCTCGGCATCGAGCGACTTGAGCGTTTCGGTATAAGCCGATGCCTTTCTTCGATATTCTGCGCAGCCTGGCCTATCCGCCGCACAGAACGCGTCGGCAATGTTTTTCACATAGATTTGAGCATTCGGGATCGACTGGAAGGCGTGAGGATCGGCCGCATCATGGTCATGATGTCCATGGGCGCCACCAACCTCATAGGTGGCGTGATCAAGGTCTTGGTGATCGTCGCCCTTTCCAGAAAGGCCGTCAGGCTCAAATGCAATGGGCGTTATGCCTCTGGTGAGTTCCACTATCCTGCCTTTCGTGGCGCTAGTCTCTATCAGGCGCTCGAGAAAACCTTCGAAGTGGAGGCCATTCACCAGCACGACATCTGCCTTGGCCATGGCCACGACGTCTGCGGGACGCGGTTCATAGACATGCGTGTCACCATTTGGTCCGACGAGGGTGGTGATCTCCACGCGATCTCCGCCGACATTCTTCGCCATATCTGCGATGACCGTGAAGGTGGCGACGACCTTCAACCGTTCGGCAAGCGCGGGCGGCGAGGCGATGGCGCTAAGTGTTATAACGGCCAGGGCGAGCGCGGCTTGAAAGCACTTCGGCATTGGAAGGGTCCTCTGAGGCAAGGTCAGGCAGTCCTGTGACGGTGTGCACCGATCCGCGAGCGCAAGGCTCCGCGCGGACCAAGCAGGATGGAGGCAAGATAGATTATCCCTGCCGAAAGAATGATGGCAGGGCCTGAGGGCAGGGCGGCATGATAGGACATCAGCAGCCCGGCAATGCAGGCGGCGAAGCCAATTCCCACCGCCAGCGCGCACATCATTTCCACCCGGCTTGTCCAGAACCGGGCGGCGGCGGCTGGCAGCACCATCAATCCGACTGAGAGCAAGGTTCCCAGCGCCTGGAAACCTCCGACCAGATTGATAACGACCAGGGCGAGGAAGATGAAGTGGACCGGGCTTCCCCATCGGCTGACCGAACGCAGGAAGAGCGGATCGAGACATTCGGCTACCAGCGCCCGCCAGAATACGGAAAGGGCAAGCAGCGTTATCGCCGTGATGCCGCCGATCAGCAACAGCGCCGCGTCGTTGAGCGCCAGCACCGTACCGAACAGAACATGCATCAGGTCGACGCTGGAGCCCCGCACGGATACCAGAAGAACGCCCAGCGCCAGCGAAATCAGATAAAAGGCAGCCATGGAGGCATCTTCCCGTTGCACGGTAAAGCGTGACACCGCACCCGCGCCGAGTGCCACCACCATGCCGGCAACCAGCCCGCCAACAGTCATCGGCAGGATGTCCAGACCGTAGAGAAGGAAGCCTGCGGCCGCGCCGGGCAGAATTGCATGCGCCATCGCATCGCCCGCAAGGCTCATGCGCCGCAGCATCAGGAAGACGCCCGTGGGACAGGCGCCGAGCGACAGCATCAGCGAGCCGGCCAGCGCACGTTGCATGAAGCTGAACTCCGCGAACGGCGCGATGAAGAAGGCGTAAAGGGTCTGCATCACGCTGCCCTCGGCCCGGCTCCATGCAGGGCATGGTCGTCGCCTTGCGGATGGTGATCGTCCAGGTCATCACCATGGCGATGGTCGCCGTCCGGCTCGCACCAGGGCGCATCCTCTTCCCAGGCCTCGTGAAAGCGCCGTGCCCGCAGCAGGTTTTCGGGCTTCAGTGTCGTGGCGGTCTCCCCCCAGGCAACCGGGCTGCGCGCAAGCAACAGGGTTTCTGGAAAATGGTTCCTGACCAGGTCGACGTCGTGAGCGACCACCATCACCGTCCGGTTCTCACCGTGCCAGCGTTTGATCAGCGCCACAAGATCGCCGACCGTCTTGGTGTCAATCGCGTTGAACGGCTCGTCGAGGAGGATGAGGTCGGCGTCCTGAACCAGCACGCGGGCGAAGAGCGCCCGTTGAAGCTGGCCGCCCGACAGCGTGTCAATCGGACGATGTTCGAACCCGACCAGGCCGACCGCTTCCAGGGCTGCTGCTACCTTCGCCTTGTCCTGCCTGGTATGGCGGCCCAGCAGGCCGCGCCTCGGCCAAAGGCCAAGCGAGACAAGATCAACCACGCGCGCCGGAAAGGAATGGTCCAGTTCCGTCTGCTGTGGCAGATACGCAATGCGAACGTCTGTCGCTCGGGAAATATTCCCAGACATGGGCTTCAGCACGCCGACGATTCCCTTCATGAGGGTCGACTTGCCGGAACCGTTGGCGCCGACAACGGCCGTTAGCGAGCCCCGACGCACCGTGCCGCTCAGGTGATGCACGGCCGGGTGGCTGCGGTAGCCCAGCGTCAGATCGTTGAAGGTGAGGCAGGGCTGGCTCATGGTGGCAAAGGTCTGGTTCGGGATGAAAACCATTATGTGATGTTATTACATATGTCAACGACTGCCGCTGGCCTATGGATCGCGGGGCCGGACGCCTTGCCGCCGGCATCCGTGCCGACTAAACAGGCCGCGAAGCAACGGCAACAAGGAAGGAAATGCCATGAGCGTTCGCCGCATCGACGTCGGTCCCCGCATGAGCCAGATCGTCATTCACGGAAACACGGTTTACCTGGCCGGCCAGACCGGCGAGGGCGCCACAGTCGCAGAGCAGACGCGTGACATACTGGCCACGATCGACGCGCTGCTTGCCAAGGCCGGCACGGACAAGAGCAAGATTCTGCAGGCAATCATCTGGCTTTCCGATATGGCAACTTTCGACGAGATGAACAAGGAATGGGAGGCCTGGATACCTGAAGGTCACACGCCTGCCCGTGCTACCGGCGAAGCGAAGCTTGCCGCGCCGAAATATCTGGTCGAGATCATCATCACGGCAGCACTCTGAACCGACCAGGACGGACTTGCCCTGGGCGGAAGGAGCGCCTTCCGCTCAGGATCTATCCCTGCGAAGGGGTGAAGCGCGCCACGACCACGTGGCTTTCGGCCTTATAGGCAAAGCGGACATGGGTGACCGGTTGCCCCACACTCCATGTCCGCCGCTCGATCACCAGGCAGGGCGAACCTCGGGCGATGCATAGCGCGGCGGCAACGCCGGCGTCCGCAGCGGACGCACGGATGCGATGTTCGGCTGCGCTCCACGGCACACGCGCAAGCAGCCATGGCCCAGGCGCCATCTCACGGAAGGGCTCTTCTGCGGCATCCGGTACGGCGGCGAGACTGATAAGGCGCACTTCGTGGCAGAACGGCCGCGTGCCTGCGAAATGCCTGCAAGCCAGCGCGACCACGGAATGGTCGGCTTCCAGGCCGAGCAGTGCGCGATCCTGCGCCCTGCCACGGCGAATCTCACGGCTCAGCAGTTCGTAGCGATAGGGCAGGCCAAGCGCCTCGACTTCCGTGCGGATGTCGTGGATTTCCAGCACGGCCGCCTGCGATTGCGGTTGGCGAACGAAGCTGCCGGAGCGGCGGCGTCGTTCTATGAGTCCGGCTTTTGCCAGTTGCGACAAAGCCTTGTTCACGGTCATTCGCGAGCAGCCATACTGGGCGGCCAGCTCATGTTCGAAGGGAATGCGATGGCCGGGCGCCCAGACGCCCGACAGTATGCGCTCGCTGATATCGGCGAGAATGCGCCGATGCAGCGTTTCCCCTTCAGGCCCATTCGGTGCGTCTGCGGGCATGGATGTTTCTGCCTGACCGGTCAGTTTGCGGACAATTCGTGCATGGTCGCACGGAATCGTGATTCTACCACCTGGCGTCGGATATGCCGGCCGCCTTCGACCAGCTTCCTGCCTTGGGCCCATACGCAGTCCACGGCAGCCGCACCAGCAAAGATCCAGCAATCAAGTATCGCATCGCCTGACCTGCCGTTGAGGGTAGGGTGGCTGGGATCAAAGCTGATCAGGTCGGCCGCTGCACCTTCCTTTATACCGCACGAACCGCAGCCAAGCGCCTGACCTCCGCCGGCAAGTGCCGCGTCAAACAGTGCCCGGCCGCTGGACTGGCCAGGGCCGGCCAGCACGTTTCGTGCCCGGTGCGCGAGGCGCTGCGAATATTCAAGCTGGCGCAATTCGTCGGCTACGCCCACCAGCACGTTCGAGTCGGTGCCTACGCCGAATTTGCCGCCATGTGAGATGAAAAGCCGCCCCATGAATGTTCCATCCCCGAGATTGGCCTCCGTGATCGGGCAAAGACCGGCAATCGCTCCGCTACGGGCAAGCGCGATCGTTTCGCCTTCAGTCATATGCGTCGCGTGTATGAGGCACCAGCGATCGTCTACCGGCGCGTTGGCGAGCAACCATTCGACGGGTCGCTGGCCGCACCATTCCACACAGTCCTCGACTTCCTTGAGCTGTTCGGCGACATGGATGTGGATGGGCCCACCCGGAGCAAGGCCGATAATTTCGCCCAGCTCGGATGGCGTGACCGCGCGCAGGCTGTGCGGAGCGACGCCCACGACAGCGTGGTCCAGCGGTCTAAGGACCCCTATGTTCTTCTCACCAAGTCGCGAGAACTGTTCGGTATCATTTTATAATCGCCGTTGACTCTCCCCGGGAACAAGCCCCTTAAAGCCGAAAGGGCTGA
>QGUU01000257.1 GCA_003242525.1 Pseudomonadota bacterium
CTTCTTGCCCACGCAGATGATCTTGACCGTCTTGCCTTCGCCCTGGAGCCGGCGGATATGCTCGCGCGCAAGGCGAGCGATCTGCGAATTGAACCCGCCGCACAGGCCACGTTCGGCAGTGCAGACGACGAGCAGGTGCACGTCGTCGCGCCCCGTGCCTGTCATCAGCGCCGGGGCATCCCCGCCGTCCCCGACCGCCTTGGTGATGTTGGCAAGAACCGCCGCCATCCGGTCGGAATAGGGGCGAGCTGCCTCCGCCGCCTCCTGGGCACGGCGCAGCTTGGCCGCGGCGACCATCTGCATCGCCTTGGTGATCTTCTGCGTCGCCTTGACCGAGGCGATACGGTTACGAAGGTCTTTTAGCGAAGGCATGCTTCAACCGGATCCGTGTTCGCTTCGTTCAGGCAAAGGTCTTGGCGAAGGCGTCGATCTCGGCCTTGAGTTTGGCGCGCAGGTCGTCCGACAGCGCCTTCTCCTCGCGGATTGCATCGAGCACTTCCTTGCCGTTCGAGCGCATATGGGCAAGCAGCCCCTGCTCGAACTGGCTGACCTGGGCCAGCGACAGCTTGTCGAGATAGCCGTTGACGCCGGCGAAGATCACCGCCACCTGCTCTTCGGTCTTGAGCGGGGAGAACTGCGGCTGCTTGAGCAGCTCGGTCAGGCGTGCACCGCGATTGAGCAGGCGCTGGGTCGCTGCATCGAGGTCGGAGCCGAACTGCGCGAACGCCGCCATTTCGCGGTACTGCGCGAGCTCGCCCTTGATGGAGCCGGCGACCTGCTTCATCGCCTTGATCTGCGCCGAGGAACCGACGCGCGAAACCGACAGGCCGACGTTCACCGCGGGGCGGATGCCCTGGAAGAACAGGTTGGTCTCCAGGAAGATCTGGCCGTCGGTAATGGAGATGACGTTGGTGGGAATATAGGCCGAAACGTCGTTGGCCTGCGTCTCGATGATCGGGAGCGCAGTGAGTGAGCCGGCGCCGTTCTCGTCGTTCAGCTTGGCCGCGCGCTCCAGCAGGCGCGAATGCAGGTAGAAGACGTCGCCCGGATAGGCTTCGCGGCCCGGCGGGCGGCGCAGCAGCAGCGACATCTGGCGGTAGGCGACGGCCTGCTTGGAGAGGTCGTCATAAGCGATCAGCGCATGCATTCCGTTGTCACGGAAATACTCACCCATCGTGCAGCCGGCAAACGGCGCAAGGAACTGCATCGGCGCCGGGTCGGACGCGGTGGCGGCGACGACGATGGAGTATTCGAGCGCGCCGCGCTCCTCCAGCACCTTCACGAACTGCGCGACCGTCGAGCGCTTCTGGCCGACGGCGACGTAGACGCAGTAAAGCTTCTCGTGTTCGGGGCCGGTCTCGTGGACCGACTTCTGGTTCAGGATCGTATCGAGGATGATGGCAGTCTTGCCGGTCTGGCGGTCGCCGATCACCAGTTCGCGCTGGCCGCGACCGACCGGGATCAGGGCGTCAATGGCCTTCAGACCGGTCGACATCGGCTCGTGCACCGACTTGCGCGGAATGATGCCCGGCGCCTTGACGTCCACGCGCCGACGCTCGGTAGCCTTGATCGGCCCCTTGCCGTCAATCGGGTTGCCGAGCGCGTCCACGACACGGCCGAGCAGCGCCGGACCGACCGGCACCTCGACGATGGCGCCGGTGCGCTTTACGATGTCGCCTTCCTTGATGTCGCGGTCGTTACCGAAGATGACGACGCCGACATTGTCGGTCTCGAGGTTCTGCGCCATACCGCGGATGCCGCCGGGGAATTCCACCATCTCGCCGGCCTGGACATTGTCGAGACCGTAGACGCGGGCGATACCGTCACCGACAGACAGCACCTGGCCGACTTCGGAAACTTCGGCCTCCTTGCCGAAATTCTTGATCTGATCCTTGAGAATTGCGGAGATTTCCGCGGCGCGGATGTCCATCAGCCGACCTCTTTCAGTGCAAGCTTGAGCGAATTGAGTTTTGTCTTGAGCGACGTGTCTATCTGGCGCGAGCCCATCTTCACCACCATGCCGCCCAGCAGCGAGGGATCGACGGTGACGGCAATCGAGACATTCTTGCCGGCCACGCTCTTGAGCGTGGCCTTCAGTTCGTTTTGCTGGGCAGCCGTCAGCGCGTGGGCAGCAATCACCTGCGCCTCGGCCTCCCCGCGCGCCTCGGCGGCGATCTGGCGGAAGGCCTGGATCATGCCCGGCACAGCGAACAGGCGTCGGTTGGCGGCAGCAACGCGCAGGAAATTGGCCGCAAGGCCCTTGATGCCCGCCTTGCTGACGATCGCGGAGATCGCCCTTTCCTGCTCCTCCGAAGAAAAGACAGGGCTTTTGATGAGCCGCTGAAGGTCTGGGCTGGAATCCAGCAGTGCCTGGAATGAATTCAGGTCTGCCTCGACCTTGCTCAGGGACTTTTCTTCACGCGCAAGCTCGAAAAGCGCGCTGGCGTAGCGTTCTGCGACACCGGATATGGGCGAGGAGGACTGGGCCACGGTCCGTCTTTTCTCTCAACTGACAGGCCACAGATGTTTGCGCGAGTGGAACTCTGGCTAAATCTTTGACCTTGCTAAAAAAGATTTCAAGCGCAAGGGAGCGGCTTCCGCTTCCCCCGGCCGAAAGTCGCATGCCGTCTAGCACAGGCCTTTCGCAACCGCAATGCATCCCCGGAAACTGGTTTGAGGCACTTTTGTCGCATCCCGCCTTTGCACGGGACGCGTAAAATCGTGGTTTTCACCCGATCAGGCCGAAGACAAAGGCCAGCGGCAGCGCGGCCAGCAGGAATTCGACCGCGGCCGACGCCCAGTTGAAGGGCGTGTTGGCACCGTCCGACATCATGGAAAGAACCCGGCCGAAAGCGGTGAGCAGCCAGGAAAAGCCGAGCGCCATGTAAAGCAAGGGCTGCGCCAGAAGCAGGCAGCTCAGTCCGAGACCCAGATAGAAGCCGGACATTCGCCCGCGCCCTTCCGCGATTGCCCAAGGCCTGTCCGGCTTGGGTTGCAGCCGCAGGATCCGGAAACTGATACCCGGCGCGAAAAACAGCATCAGGCCAAAAAGTACCGTTATGGCGGCGCTGCCGAAAGCGGCCCACTCGCCCTGACTCATCGGCCACGGAAAGGTAAAGTCCATCGACGCCCTTTCAAACAGAGGACCCGAGTTGAGTCGGGCTGTCTGCGGAAGTCAAGATGTTCTCTCGCTTGCCCACCGCCTGACTCATAGGAAACTCTGCGGGTCGATGTCCACCTGCACGCGCACGGAACCGCGTGGCTTTGGCCCCTGCGCAAGCATTTGGCGGATGAAGCCCTGAAGGTCCGAACGCCGGGCCCCGTGGACCAGCAGGCGGAAACGATAGCGGCCCGCCACCAGCGCCAATGGCGCCTCTGCCGGACCCAGCACCGTTATGGTCGCATCCTGGGGCGCTGCCCGCCGCAGGGCCCGCGCGTGGCCTTCCGCCTCGGCTCGCGTCGTGGCACTGACGATGACCCCCGCAAGCCTGCCGAAGGGCGGCATGCCTGTACGCTCCCGCTCGGCTATTTCCCGCGCATAGAAGCTTTCGGCATCGCCGGAAACGATAGCCTGCATCACCGGATGGTCCGGCTGGTAGGTCTGCAGCAGACCGAGGCTTTTCCTGCCCGTTCGGCCGGCGCGCCCGGTGACCTGCGATAGAAGCTGGAACGTACGCTCTGCGGCGCGCGGGTCGCCATTGGCGAGGCCAAGGTCGGCGTCCACCACGCCCACCAGCGTCATGTTCGGAAAATTGTGCCCTTTCGCGACGAGCTGGGTGCCGATGACGATGTCGGCCTCTCCATTCGCAATCGCTTCCAGTTCAAGCCTCAGCCGCCTTACTCCCCCGACAATGTCGGAGGAAAGAACGATGGTGCGCGCATCCGGGAAGGCGGCGACGATTTCCTCGGCGATACGTTCGACGCCCGGTCCGCACGCCGCCAGGTGATCGAACGTACCACACTCCGGGCAGGCCTCAGGACGTTTTTCAGCGTGCCCGCAATGATGGCAGACGAGTTGTCCGCGAAAGCGATGCTCGACCAGCCACGCCGAGCATACCGGGCAACCGAAGCGATGGCCGCAAACGGGCAAAGCGTCAACGGGGCGGAGCCCGCCCGGGTTTAAAAAAGCAGCGACTGCTCGCCACGTTCGAGCGTGCACCCGACATGGTCGAGCAGCACCGGCGACAGGAAGGAACCGCGCTGCGGCGGGCAGCGGCGCAGGTCGAGGGCTCTGAGTTCGGGCAAGGCGGCTGCCGCAAACCGCGCCGGAAGCACCACGCGCTCATAACGGCCCTGGTCGGCATTGACCCGGCTTTCAACCGAAGGCGTGGCCGAAGACAGCACCACCGGGAAGCCGCAGACATGGCCGCGAACGATCGCCATGTCGCGCGCGTTGTAGAACACGCGTTCCTCCTGCTTGTAGGCGGGATCGTGCTCCTCGTCGACGACGATCAAGCCGAGTTCCCGAAACGGCAGGAACAGTGCCGAGCGTGCGCCCGCCACCACACGCACCGTGCCTTCCCCAACCTGCCGCCAGCCGCGCTCCCCCCTCGCCGGGGCGCGGTCGGAATGCCATGGCGCCGGTTTCCGCCCAAACGGTCCCTAAAAGGCCCCCGGAAAAACCGGGGCAAGCCAAATTCCGGG
>QGUU01000258.1 GCA_003242525.1 Pseudomonadota bacterium
CGTCCTTGGTGATGCGAGGCGCGCCGAACGACTTGTCGATGACGACATTGCGGCCCTTCGGGCCCAGCGTCACCTTCACCGCATTGGCGAGAATGTCGACACCGCGCAGCATGCGCTCGCGGGCGTCACGGGAAAACTTTACTTCTTTAGCTGCCATCTCTTACTCCTGGATCTTCGATCCGAATTTCTTTTTCTGGCGTGTGGGGAAGGGCGCCGGCAATCAGCCGATAATGCCCATGATGTCGGATTCCTTCATGATGAGAAGGTCTTCGCCGTTGAGCTTGACTTCGGTGCCCGACCACTTGCCGAACAGGACGCGATCGCCGGCCTTGACATCCAGCGGGATCAGCTTGCCGCTCTCATCGCGGGCGCCGGAACCAACGGCGATGACCTCGCCTTCCTGCGGCTTTTCCTTGGCGGTGTCGGGGATGATGATGCCGCCAGCGGTCTTTTCCTCGGACTCGACCCGGCGAACGACCACGCGATCGTGAAGCGGGCGGAACTTCGTCTTTGCCATTTGAT
Source organism: Pseudomonadota bacterium (assembly GCA_003242525.1). GTDB lineage: Bacteria > Pseudomonadota > Alphaproteobacteria > Rhizobiales > Rhizobiaceae > Mesorhizobium. The sequence continues at coordinate 523 of QGUU01000258.1, forward strand.
TTCCTCAGTGCGATGGTGAGAAACAACTCTCCGTCCAGCCAGGCCGGACCGTGTTAGCACTCAAGGTAGGTGAGTGCTAACGTGCCGGTGAGATAGATTTCCGCCCAGCGTAAGTCAAGCAGCACGAATCTTGCAGCGCCGGACCCGCCTCGTTCCGCGCAGCAGCGTGTCGCGCAGAGCGGTGCGCGTCACGCCAGATCGCCAGGGTAGATTCGCGTTTCTCGCGTATTTGCCGTTAACTGGGGCGGGGGGTGAGGGAGGACAGCCATGACGATGTATCTCACCCGCTTCAGCTACACGCCCGAAACCTGGGCCCGCATGATCCAGTCTCCGGAGGATCGGCGCGACGCTGCCCGTTCATATATAGAATCCGTCGGCGGCAAGCTGCACGGCTTCTGGTATGCCTTTGGCGAAAGCGACGGTTACACTCTCTGGGAAGCACCGGATAACGTTTCCATGGCAGCCGTCGCCTTGGCCATCGGCTCGGGGGGCGCGCTCAGCTCCGGCGAAACGACTGTTCTGCTCACGATCGAGGAGACGATCGCGGCCCTCGGCAAGGCGAAATCAATTCAATATCGCCGCCCGGGTGCCTAGGTCCCGGGTGCCTAGGTAACGCGGGCAGCGGCCTGAAGCCCGGACATGCTCTTCTTGCGAGGGCATGAATGCCGCGACCTGGCCCCGCCCGCGCCGGCCGGTCATGTGCAAATCTGCGCATGGCGTATCCGCCCCCACGCATACGGCAAGGCGGGGGCGGATTTCCGCTGCGGGCTACGCAGCCTTGATTTCCACGGCCGGCCGGATGTTCTGGTTCATTCTGAACAGGTTCAGCGGATCATATTTCCGTTTCACCTCGACAAGGCGCTGATAGTTGGAACCATACGCTGCCTCTGTGCGGTCAGTCTCATCCTGGGGCATGAAGTTTATATACGCCGTTCCGGCAGCATAGGGTCTCGTGGCTTCGAACAAGCCGCGTGCCCAGTCCATGCAAGGTTGATCCATCCGGATTTCGCGCCAGCGGGCATGAACGTTCATGACATAGTGCGAACTCCGTTGCGGGAAGGCGGTGGCATCACTTGCTATGCGGCCTGCGGCCCCTCCGACGTGCCCGATAAAGACCTCGCATTCTGGCCCGGGCAGCCGGCGGATGGCCTTCGTCAACACATCGATGCTTTCGTCGGACAGTTCGGTGAAGTCATGGCTCTTCCAATAGTTCCGTGCGCCCGGAGCCAGGAGCGGATCAAAGGCTTGCTGCCAGCCCGTGAACGGCGTTGGTGCAACCACATCAGCTATCGGTGTTCCGATCGAGCGCAGATGTTCCGTTGCGCGCTCTCCCTCTTCGAGGTCGCCGCAGTAGCACATAGCGAGGACGAGTATCTCCTTGCCGTGCCATTCCGGCGGAAGGAATGGCAGTGGCGGCGCCTGGCGCATGACTACCCAGCAGGTAAGGTCATCCGGTGCGGTTTCGAGCGCCTTGCGATATTCCTTGAGAACCGACACGGCATCGTCGAACGGGTGGACAACAAGCCCCGACAATACCTGTGGGCCAACCTGATGAAGCTGGAACTCGAAGGTCGTTACAATGCCGAAATTGCCGCCGCCGCCGCGGATTGCCCAGAACAGATCCGAGTTTTCTGTCAGGCTTGTTCGCAACAGTTCGCCATCGGCAGTCACCACGTCAGCTGTCATCAGGTTGTCGAGTGTCAGGCCGTGCTTGCGGGTGAGCCACCCGAAGCCGCCACCAAGGGTCAGGCCAGCAATCCCCGTTGTGGAGTTGATGCCCGTCGGGAGCGCCAGGAAAACCGCTTGCGTTTCCTTGTCCAAGTCGGACAGAAGCGCACCCGGCTCGACCCATGCACGCTGGATGGACGGGTCGACCCTCACCGATCTCATCTGCGACAGGTCGATAAGCAGACCGCCGTCGCAGACAGCGTTGCCCGCAATGTTATGGCCGCCGCCGCGTACTGACAGGAGCAGATTGTGCTCCCGCGCAAAGCGTACCGCCTGAACCACATCAGAGGCGCCGAGGCACCGCACGATCAGGCCCGGCTTCCGGTCGATCATGGCGTTCCAGACGGAGCGCGCCTCATCATAGGCGGCGTTATCCGGCAAGAGAACAGTGCCGCGCAATCGCCCCGCCAGCGCTTCGATCTCTGCCGCTTCTATTTGCGTCGTTCCGGCGTCAAGATTTGCAATGAGTGTGTCGAGCATGACCCCATTCCTCCCGGTGTCTGGGTCGCCCACCACCGCTTTGATCGTGCGCCTGTGGGGGTATCTTGACAAGCGAAAAGACGGCGAGCGTGAAGGTCTCGGCTGGTAAAAACCGAGGCGCGGCGGAAGCCGCAAGCCGTCAAGCCGGCCGCACGGCGGGACGCTTGGGAAGCCTGTCGCGCTCTGGTTCAGCCTTGTTGACGTGGAGCTTGTGCCGGTGGACTTGTAAGCCGGCGGTAGGGACACGATCGAGAGGAACCCATGAAGGCGGAACGCAACGGCGACATTTCATTCTGGTACGCTGACATGGGCGGCATACCGGCGCCTCGTTCTCCTCTCCCGCGCGATCTGGAAGCTGACGTCGCCATTATCGGGGCCGGATATACAGGGCTTTGGACCGCATATTATCTGAAGAAGGCAGATCCCGGAATTCGCATCGTGGTAATTGAGCGGGAATTTGCCGGCTTTGGTGCGTCTGGCAGAAATGGCGGCTGGCTCTCGGGCGGTTTCGGCTGGTCGCACAAAAAATATCTGCAGACTTCTTCCAGGCAGGCCGTAATGGACATGCAGCGTGCCATGGCCGGGACAGTTGACGAGATCGTGTCAGTGGCGGAAGCAGAAGGCATAGACGCTGATATCCGGCGCGTCGACAATCTGACTGTCGCTACGAACAGGGCACAGCTCGACCGGGTCCGCCAGGAGTTCGAAGAGGCTCGCTCGTGGGATTTCAATCCTGATCGTTTTGAATTTCTCAGTGCCGAGGCAACGCGCGCGCGCATCAACGTTTATAATGCGCTGGGAGGTTATGCCATTGGTGAGCAGGCCTGCATCCAGCCGGCCAAGCTGGTGCGCGGCCTGGCGGAGGTGGTGGAGCGGCTCGGCGTGCCGATCTTCGAACAGACGGAGGTTATCGGCATACAGAAGGGGCGGGTATTGACGAACAGGGGGGAAGTGCGGGCCGAGAAGATCGTCCGTGCAACCGAGGGCTTCACGGCGGGTTTGCGGGGGCAAGAACGAACCTGGCTGGCTCTCAACAGCGCCCAGATCGTCACCGAACCGGTGCCGGAGTCGCTATGGAATGACATTGGCTGGAAAGGCCACGAACTGCTGGGGGACGGCGCGCACGCCTATTGCTACGCGCAGCGCACGCGAGAAGGCCGTATCACCATGGGCGGCCGTGGGGTTCCCTATCGCTTTGGCTCGAGGACGGACGTGAATGGCCGCACACAGCAGGCCACGATCGAAAAGCTGCACGCCATCCTTCGGCGTCTGCTGCCACAGGCGGCACGACTGCGGATCGATCATGCCTGGTGTGGCGTTCTTGGGGTGCCGCGGGACTGGTGTGCGACGGCAGGGATCGACGAGAAGTCCGGGATTGCCTGGGCGGGCGGATATGTCGGTCTAGGCGTTTCCAGTTCGAACCTGGCCGGGCGCACACTGACGGACCTGATTCTTCGGCGGGACACGGAACTTACCCGACTCCCCTGGGTCAATCGTCTGGTGCGCCGCTGGGAGCCCGAGCCGTTCCGGTGGCTGGGCGTGCATTCCATGTACCAACTCTATCGCATGGCCGATCGGCGCGAAGAAGCCGGCCTTGGGCGCACGTCCCGGCTGGCAACCCTGGCCAATCGCATCACCGGCCGTTAGGGAGGTTCTCTGGGGATACCCTCGGGCCTTCGTTGATCGAGATCGAGGGGACGGGAGCCGGTCCGCTGGCAATCCCTCAGAGCTGGAACGACCAGAACAGGCAAGCAACGGTGGCGCCAATCGCCGCCACCAGGCCTATCGAGCGGAGCAGGACATTGCGGCGAAGCTCGTTCAGGATGAAGTGGCAGGCAATGATCGCAGCCGCAAAAATGAACTTCCAATCGGTGATTGCCCATACGGCACCAGACTGGCCGAATGCAAAGC
>QGUU01000259.1 GCA_003242525.1 Pseudomonadota bacterium
CCTCACGTTCAGCATTCTTGAACTGGCGCATCAGGGACATGACGCCAAGCCGTTCCTGCCCATCGGGCGGCTTCAGTTCCGGCGTGGAGAGTGGGCTTATCTGCGCGGTGAATCGGGCTGCGGCAAAAGCTCGTTCCTCAAGGCCCTGAACCGCCTGTGGCCCTACGGACAGGGCAACGTCGTTTTCCCGGATGGCGTCAGGACCTTCTACGCCGCGCAGGAGGTTCGCCTGCCTCCCGTCTCCCTGAAGGAACTGGTCTGCCTGCCGCACCGCGCCGACGAGCACAGCGATGCCGCAGCCGCGGCCGCCCTGCACAAGGCCGGGCTCGGAGAGTTCATCGAAAATCTCGCAGACACCACCCGGGAGGGCAAGGGCTGGGATCAGGTGCTCTCTGGCGGCCAGAAGCAGAAATTGATCGTGGCGCGCATCCTGTTGCAGAAACCCGGCCTGGTTTTCCTGGATGAAGCCACTTCCGCACTCGATCCCGAAGGCAAAAGCGCATTCCATCAGGCGCTCAAGGACCATTGCCCCAATGTCACGGTCATCAGTGTCATGCACGAGGCCGTGCCACCGCGCTCGGCCACCGGCGAGGAATTTTACAACAGCGTGGTCACTTTCGCTGATGGCGTCGCAACCAAGAAGCCGCTTGATCCGCTGCCTTCCGAGATAACCAAGATCCTTGCGCGTCCGCCTGCCATGGAGGAAAGCTGGCTCCGCATTCCGCGCCTCAGGCTCAAGCAGAAGTAGACCGCCTCGGCAGCAGCACCGTCCAATTTAGTCGACGCGGTTTCCGTCCTTCACTAGGTAGGTCGGCCGGTACATGGTGACGAGTTCCTCCGCAGCCGTCGGATGTACAGCCATGGTGCGGTCGAAATCTTCCTTGCTCAGGCCCGCCTTGATCGGAATGGCAAGCAACTGCGCCATTTCGCCGGCGTCGGGGCCAAGTATGTGGGCTCCAAGCACCCTGCGGCTCGTGGCGTCCACGACCAGCTTCATCAGCATCTTTTCGCTTCTACCCGAAAGGGTGTGGCGCATTGGCCTGAAATGGGCGCGGTAAATTTCAAGTTCCGCAAAGCGCTTGGTCGCTTCATCCTCCGAGAGGCCAACCGTACCGATTTCCGGTTGCGAGAAAACGGCGGTGGCGATCGTGTCATGGTCCGGCCGGGTAGGATTTCCCTTGAAGGCGGTTTCGACGAAGCACATTGCCTCGTGGATGGCCACCGGGGTCAGTTGCACGCGGTTGGTCACGTCGCCGATCGCCCAGATATTGTCCACGTTGGTGCGCGAATATTCGTCGACGATAATTTCCCCGACCTTGCCGAGTTCGACCCCGGCGGCCTCGAGACCCAACCCTTCCGTATTCGGCGTGCGACCTATGGCCAGCATGACCTGGTCCGCCACCAGAGTTTCGCCCTCTTTCACCACCGCATCAAGCCGTCCGTCGGTCCGCCGGTGGACCGACTCCAGAAGCGAATGGCAAAGTATGCGAATCCCCTTCTGTTCCATGGTCTCGTGCAGCGCCTTCCTCAGGTCCATGTCGAAGCGGCTCAATATTTCCGTTCCGCGATAAACCAGCGTCGTCTGCACGCCCAGGCCGTGGAAGATATTGGCAAACTCGACCGCGATATAACCGCCGCCTTCGATCACGATCGCCTTCGGCAGTTCGGCAAGATGAAAAGCCTCGTTGGATGAGATGCAGAACTCATTTCCCGGCAATGCCGGGTGGGCCGCAGGGCGGCCGCCGGTGGCAACAAGGATCTGGTCTGCCGTAACGGTCCGCTTTTCCTTCTCGAGGCGGATGGTGTGCCTATCCAGCAGCGTGGCGCGCGTATTGAAGGTTTGGCCGCCGGAGCTTTCCACGTTCTTCTTGTAGAGGTTCTCCAGCCGCCCAATTTCGCGGTCCTTGTTAGCGACCAGGGTTTTCCAGTCGAAGGTCGCCTCTGGCACGGTCCAGCCATAGCCTGCTGCATCTTCGAACTGCTCGGCAAACTGTGAAGCATAGACGAACAGCTTTTTCGGCACACAGCCGCGAATGACACAGGTCCCGCCGAAGCGATATTCCTCGGCAATACCAACCCGCTTGCCGAGCGCCGCAGCAACCCGTGCCGCCCTCACCCCTCCCGAGCCGCCGCCAATGACGAAAAGATCATAGTCATAGTCGGCCATGTCACGCTCCACCTTTATGGACTTGACCCACACCTATGCGCCCGGGGGGCAAAAGAAAAGCCCGGCCAAAGTGCCGGGCTCATTGTTAGGTCATGCGCCGTTCAGTTTTTCGGCGCCTCGCCTTCCGCTGGAGCGGCATCCTGGTCCGGCTGCGCGCCTTCCGGCGCCGGAGCCTTGGCACCCGCAGCCGCAGCCAGGGTTTCGGCGACTTGCTGTGCAAGGTCGCGCGCGACGCCGTTCTGCCAGATTTCGGCCGCCCTCATGACGTCCCGCACAGCCAGCGGTCCCTTCTGCAGAAGCGTCTTGCCTGCCTCAGACTGATAGAACGCCGCAATCTCCTTGAGGACATCTTCCGGAAACAGTTTGGCGTAGGCTATCGCCGCTTCCTTCTCGAGATCGGCGCGGCGCGAAGCGAGCGCAAGGGCCTTTTCCGACACGGTCTGGGCGATCAGTTGCTCCATGTCCGGGTTCTTCTGGATGAGCTGCGCCTGCAAGGCTGCGGCGGCCTGCGGCAGGATATTGTCGAACTGGTCGGTTGCGTGCAGTGCCTGGATCGCGTCCTGCGCAGCCTGAAGATGTGATTCGGAAATGTCCTGCGCGAGGGCCGGCGACGACACCGCCACGAGGACAGACGTTGCAAGGGCTGCGAAGGAAAGGCGAAGCCTGGCAGACAATATCATGATTGGTGAAGCTCCATGTTTATCGGGCGGCCCGCACAATTTCGACCCCGTCGCCGCCGGCGATGATCGCCATGGACGCCAGCCCGATGAAAAGACCGTGCTCTACCACACCCGGGATGGCGTGAAGAGCATCCGAAAGCGCTCTTGGATCGGGAATGCGGCCAAAAGATGCATCGACGATGAAATGGCCGCCATCCGTGACAAGTGGTTCCGCTCCGTTCATTCTCAATGCAATCGGGCCGGAAAGACCAAGACGGGAAGCAGCAGCTGAAATCGCGATTTCCGTCGCGCGCAGGCCGAAGCGGTTGACCTCTATCGGCAATGGAAACCTGCCCAGCTCATCAACCAGCTTGGAGCGGTCGGCTATCACGATCATGCTTTTTGATGCGGCGGCGACAATCTTTTCCCTGAGCAGAGCGCCACCCCCGCCCTTGACGAGCGTAAGCGCCGGATCGACCTCGTCCGCACCATCGATGGTAAGGTCCAATTCGGGCGTTTCATCCAGCGAGGAGAGTGGCACGCCAAGTTCCCTGCAAAGCGCCGCTGTGCGCTCTGAGGTCGGAACACCGACGATCTTGAGGCCGGAAGAGACCTTGCCCGCCAGCAGCCGCACGAACTCTTCGGCCGTGCTGCCCGTACCGATTCCGAGACGCAGGCCGTCCACGACATGGTCGAGTGCGTTGCGGGCCGCCTCGATCTTCATCTGTCGTGGATCCATCAGAAACGCCGCCCCTCGATATGGTCTGCCGGTCCCCTAGCATTTTTGCCGGCATGATCAAAGGGGTGGCAATTCCCCTCACTTGCCTCCATCGGTCGCACCGGCTATCGCCTCATCGCAAGCTTGGGAAGGTGTAGCAATGAAGCGACCGGTTATCGTGTTCGATCTTGATGGCACGTTGATCGACACCGCACCAGATCTTCTGGACAGCCTCAATCACTGCCTGTCAGGCACTGGTCTTCCCGTCGTGGACCAGTCGGACTTCAAGCGCTTCGTCGGCATGGGCGGGCGGGTCATGATCGAACGCGCGCATGCCGCCGCGCAAAGGGAGCTCGCAGAAGCCGAACACGAGCGTCTCCTGCAGCTTTTCGTCGAGCATTACAGTTCCGGGATCCCCGGCAAGTCGCGCCCCTATCCCGGAGTGCCGGAGGCCATCGCCCGCTTCGAAAAAGCCGGCTACGCGCTGGCGATCTGCACCAACAAATACGAGGCGCACTCCGTGGCGCTGATCGAGGGTCTTGGCCTGGCCAGGCATTTCGCTGCAATAGCGGGTCAGGACACGTTCCCCTTCCGCAAGCCTGATCCCCGTCACCTGCTTGAAACCATAGAGCTAAGCGGCGGCGACCCGGCACGGGCCTTAATGGTTGGCGATTCGCAAACCGATATCACCACGGCCAAGGCTGCCGGCATTCCCGTTGTGGCGGTCGATTTCGGATATACGGACAGACACGTACGCGAATTCGAGCCTTCCGCCATCATTTCGCACTTTGACGAATTGACCTTGGATCTGGCCGAACGCCTGCTCGCAGCGGCGCAGTAATGCCCACCCGCGAACTCGTCCCCATGAGCCACGAAAATGCGGTCTCGCCAAGGCAATGGATTGCAGGAATGGTGGGCGATGTAGGGATTGAACCTACGACCCCACCCGTGTGAAGGGTGTGCTCTCCCGCTGAGCTAATCGCCCGCCGTTGACCCGAAGGCCACGCGCGCCGCGATATAAGGGAGCGTCGGCGTCGAAGTCAACCGGCTTGTCGCCTCTGCCGTCACAAGGCGCGCCGCACCGCCT
>QGUU01000260.1 GCA_003242525.1 Pseudomonadota bacterium
CCGTGTCGATCAAGGCGCTGGAGATCGCAGAGGAGAAGGAAGCCGTCGCGCAGTATGGCTCTACCGACTCCGGCGCATCGCTGGGCGATATTCTGGGCGCTGCGCTCAAGAAGCAGGGCGGCAACTGAGCCCTCGCGCCACGGCCCCGGCCGTTCGGTTGGCGGCTACGGAAAACACGAAACCCGCCGGAGCGATCCGGCGGGTTTTTCATTGCGCCGGCCGCCGTTCGTTGCCCTGGACAGCGGGTCCCCACAAGCTTCCGGGGTCTTTGCTCCTGGCGCCTTTACGCCTGCACCTCTACCCAGCCGCCTTCCTGATGCGAACGGGCCATGGCGTGGACGGCCCGCTCGATTTCCAGCCCTTCCTCGAAGTCGATCAGCCGGGCCGCGGCATCGCCGCCGATGCGGCGGATGAGCTCGCGGCATTCGATGATCTTGAGTTCGTTAAAGCCGAGACCATGGCCGGGAGCCGGGACGAACGCATCGTAGGGCTCGTGCTGCGGGCCGATAAGCACCGTGCGATAGCCCTGCTCGGTGGGGCGGTCCGAGGTGACATAAAGCTGGAACTCGTTGGCGCGCTCCTGGTCAAACAGGATGGAACCGCGCGAGCCGAAGACCTGCAGGGCGATCCGGCCCTTGCGGCCCCAGGCGGAACGGTTGACCAGAAGCGTGCCGGCAATGCCGTTCTCCAGCCTCATCAGCACGCTTGCAATGTCCCAGGTCTCGACAGCCCGCCGGCCTCCGGAGGCCAGCGCCCGGTCTGCGTAAGGCTTGGCCATGTCGCAGACCACTCGGCTGACGCGACCGAACAGCACCGAAATGAGTGACAGCGGGTGCACGGCGAAGTCATCAAGCGCGCCGTAACCGGAAGCGGCCTCGTGCTTCCAGCCGAACGGCGTTTCGGCATCAGCCATGAAATCCTCGTCCATCTCGATGCGCAGGTGGTTTACGGCGCCGATCGCCCCTTCCTTCAACAGGGCCTCGATGTGACGGATCGCCGGGCTCTGGATGTAATTGTATCCGAGCACCGCCACCTTGCCCGCCTTGCGGGCGGCGGCTGCCATGGCTTCGGCTTCGGCGAAGCGGGGCGCCATGGGTTTTTCGCACCACACATGCTTGCCGGCTTCCAGCGCGGCGAGCGCCATCTCGGCATGGAACTGGTTTGGCGCGGTGATCGACACGACGTCGACTTCGGGGTCGGCGACAACGGCGCGCCAGTCGCCCGAGCCGCGTTCGAAACCCAGTTCGCGAGCGCGACGGCGCGCCAGTTCGTCGCCCGCTTCACCGAGATGCACCAGGCGCGGCCTGGGCATGTCCGGGAAAACAGTGCCAACGGCGTTCCATGCCATGGCGTGACATTTTCCCATGAAGCCAGAGCCGATCAGGCCGACGCCAATAGCAGTCATTGTCTCATGCTTTCCGATGAATTGCTGGTCCAACGCGGGAGGCTTGAAGCCGGAATCCGCTACACCATTCCGCCCAGTTCGTCCGACAGGAGTTGCAGTTCCTTGTCTCCGGCCATGAGGTTCTGCAACTCCTCGATGCCGATTTCCGATTTGGCGTAGGTGCCAAGCGTCTTGCCGCGGTTGAGCACGGTGAAGGAATTGCCGACCGCATAGGCATGGCGGACATTGTGCGTGATGAAGATGACGCCAAGCCCTCTTGCACGGACCTGGTTCACATATTTCAGCACCATCGAGGTCTGCGCCACCCCGAGTGCCGAGGTGGGTTCATCGAGGATCAGCACCTTGGCGCCGAAATAGACCGCACGCGCGATCGCCACGCATTGTCGCTCGCCGCCCGACAGCGTGCCCACGGCCTGGCCGGGATCGCGCACGTCGATGCCGATCTTGTGCATTTCCTCGCGCGCCACGCGCTCGGCAAAATCCAGATCGAGGAATTTGAATGGGCCGAAGCGGCGCATCGGCTCGCGGCCCATGAAGAAGTTGCGGGCGATGGAGGTGAGCGGCACCATCGCGAGATCCTGGTAGACCGTGGCGATGCCGGCATCGAGCGCGTCGCGCGGAGTGGCGAAGGCGACCGGCTTGCCGTCCACCAAGAAGTCGCCGCTGGTTGGCTTGTGCACGCCTGACAGCGTCTTGATTAGAGTGGATTTGCCGGCGCCATTGTCGCCGAGCAGGCACATGACCTCCCCGCGATGCACCTTCATGGAAACGCCGTTCAACGCCACGACGGGCCCGAAATGCTTGACCAGATTGCGCACTTCGATCAGTGGCACGCTGGAGGCGGGAGTGTTGGCGATTTCGTTCATGGCCCGATCCCTCTCTCAGCGCTCGCCGGTGGCGCGGCGACGGATGTAGCTGTTGAACAGAACGGCCGTGAGCAGCATCAGGCCGAGAAAGACCTGGAACCAGTCGTTCGGCGCGCCAGTGAACAGGATGCCCATCTGGACGACGCCGAAGATCAGTGCGCCAAAGAAGGCGCCGACGACAGAGCCATAGCCGCCGGTGAGCAGGCAACCGCCGATGACGGCTGCGATGATGGCCTCGAATTCCTTCAACAGGCCACGATCGGCGGCAGCCGAACCGAATTCCATCACCTGGCAGGCGGCGTATACGGTGGCGCAGAAGGCAGTGATCATGAACAGTATGATCTTCACCCGCGCCACCGGGACGCCCACATTGCGCGCGGCATTGGCGTCGCCGCCGGCGCCGAAGATCCAGTTTCCGAAGCGGGTGCGCGTCAGCACGACATGGCCGATCAGCGCGATGACGAGGGCCCAGATCACCACGGCTGGAATGCCCTGCACCGAAGGCTGGCCGTTCGGCAGGGTGCCGATGATGCCCGCATCGGCCAGCCACACGAAGAAGCCCGGAAATGCCTTGCCCGCAAATAGCGGCACCACCACCGAGTCACCTGCGAAATTCTTGACTCCGGACACGATGGTGCGGTTGGCGAAAAAGATGGAAAGCGCAATCGTCATGCCGCGCAGGATGTAAAGCGAAGCCAGGGTGACGATAAACGAAGGCAGGCGCGTGCGTACCACCACAACCCCGTTCAGAAAACCGATGAGCAACGCCCCGCAGAAGGCAAACACGACGCTGGCTGCAATCGGCCAGCCGAAATAGACGGTGGGGATGGCAATCATCATGCCGGCAAAGCCGATCATCGAGCCGACCGAAAGGTCGAACTCGCCGCCGACCATCAGCAGCGCGGCTCCGGTGGCAATGATCGTGAGCTGGGCAGTGACGGTGATCCAGTTGAGAACGCCGTCGGCGGCGAACATTCCCGTTCCCCGCGCCGTCATGGCAAAGAAGAGAAAGACGAGGACCGTACCGGCAACCGCACCCAGTTCGGGCCGCGAGAGGAAGCTGCGCAGGACCGACTGCTTTTTCAGGCGTTCGTCCAGTGGCCGTTCCGCGACGGGAACCGCTTCGCTCTTCGCCATGGCGACCTCCTCATGTCGTGGAATGCAAAGAAGCGGGTGCGCGCGGCTGAACCCGCCGCGCGCCCCATTTCATTGGCCTAGCGGTATTCGCCGGCCAGTTTCTCGACCAGGTCGATATTGTCCTTGGTGACGAAGCCCGGCCCGGTGTTGACGTTATTGGCCGGGATGACCCCGTATCGGCTGTACTGGGCCGGGGGAACAACGGGCAGATAGCCCTGCAGGTAAGGCTGCTGGTCAATCGCAGACTCAACGATGCCGTCCTTGATGCCTTGCGAAATATCCGCGGAGAGATCGAAGGTTATGAAATTGTACTTCGACGTCTCCCCGGTATCGCGCAGAAGCTTGATGGTCGGCTCTGCCGAGTTCGGGCCGAGCGTCAATATGCCGTTCGTACCCGGATTGCTGGTGAGATAGGCCTTCACCTTGTTGTAGACCTGCGTCGGGTCCTGAGTGGAATCGACCATGTGATCGCCCAGCTCCACGCCCAGCGCATCGGCATAGCCCTGACAACGCTCCACCGACGCGGCGTTGGTGATGTAGTGGTTGACGCAGACGAAGTCGGTGACGCCTGCAGCCTTGGCGCGCTCGCCCGCACCCTTGCCGGCATCATACTCAGGCTGGCCGATATGCATGAGCGCGCCCAGCTGCTTGGACTGTTCGGCCGTTCCGGAATTGACCGTTATGACCGGGATGCCCTTGGCAATCGCACCCTCGATCGCGCTTTGCAGCACATCGAAATCTGCGATGGTGGTGATGATGCCATCCGGATTCGTGGCGGTCGCCTGCTGGATTATGCGCGCCATGTCGGCAATGTCGCCGGTCGGCGGGTTCCGGTATTCAACCGAGGTCTTCGTGTCTTCCGCCGCATTCTTCAGGGCGTTCTTGATGACATTCCACCAGGAGTCCGTATCGGGCGCGTGGCTGACAAAGACGAAACGCTCGCCTTCGGCATGCGCGACCGCGGCGTGGGCCGCTACCAGCGGCAGAGCGGCAATGGTGGCCGCCAGCAGTTTCTTCAAACGAGCAGTCATGATCTCCTCCCTAGAGACAAAATTGGAATTTCTCTACCAATCGACGAAATTTTAGATTATATATTCCATTTCAGATCGGCACGTCAAGCAGATTTGGAAGTCTGCGCGATGACGCCCTTGAAACCGGCGGTGCCTTTCTCATGCCGGTCCCATTTGCTATGCGCGGGCCGG
>QGUU01000261.1 GCA_003242525.1 Pseudomonadota bacterium
GCCTCTCCGGCATTGCGGAACTCCAGTTCCGGGCGATCTTCCTCGCAATAGGGACAGCGGATCAAAAGCATGGCGAACCCTCAAAGCTCCCTATTCAGCGACCGGCCATTGCCAGCGCCGGAGAGCGTCACTTGTATCATCTCGGACAGAACCAGCGGGCTAGCAGGCATTGCCATCAGTGCGCCACCGCGGCCGCGGCCGCCTCGTCGATCAGTCGTCCGGTACGGAAACGCTCAAGCGTGAATGGCGCATTGATCGGGTGCGGTTCATCACGCGCGATCGTATGCGCAAAGACATGGCCGGACCCTGGCGTTGCCTTGAAGCCGCCGGTTCCCCAGCCGCAATTGACATAGAGCCCCTGCACGGGCGTCTTGGCCAGTATCGGCGAACGGTCGGGCGTTACATCGACGATGCCGCCCCAGGAGCGCAGCATTTTCATGCGCGTGAACATCGGGAACATCTCGCAGATCGCATCAAGCGTGTGCTCGATGATGTGCAACCCGCCGGCCTGGGAATAGGAAATGTACTGATCGGTGCCTGCGCCGATCACCAGCTCGCCCTTGTCGGACTGGGAAATGTAGGCGTGCACGGTGTTCGACATAACCACGCAGGGGAAAACCGGCTTCACCGGTTCGGAAACCAGCGCCTGCAAGGGATAGCTTTCCAGCGGCATGCGCACGCCAGCCATGTTCATGATGACGGACGTATTACCCGCCGCCACCACGCCGATCTTCTTTGCGCCGATGAACCCTTTGGAGGTTTCGACGCCGGTCACCGCGCCATTGGCGGCCCGCCTTATGCCCGTGACCTCGCAGTTCTGGATGATGTCGACCCCGCGGGCGCTGGCGCCGCGAGCATAACCCCAGGCCACCGCGTCATGGCGGGCCGTGCCGCCGCGCCGCTGCAGCGCGGCCCCCAGTATGGGATAGCGCGCATCCCTGGAAATGTTGAGCGGCGGACAAAATTCCTTGGCCTGCTCCGGCGTCAGCCATTCATTGTCGACGCCGTTCAGCCGGTTGGCGTGGATGTGGCGCTTGAACACCTGCACGTCGTTGATGTTGTGCGCCAGCATCATGACGCCACGCGGCGAAAACATGACGTTGTAGTTCAGCTCCTGCGACAGCCCTTCCCAGAGCTTGACGGCGTGGTTGTAGATCGCCGCGGATTCGTCATACAGGTAGTTGGAGCGGATGATGGTGGTGTTGCGGCCGGTGTTGCCACCGCCCAGCCATCCCTTTTCCAGTACCGCGACATTGGTGATGCCGTGCTCCTTGGCAAGATAGTAGGCCGTCGCCAGCCCATGCCCGCCGGCACCGACGATGACGACGTCATATTCCTTCTTGGGCTCAGGCGAGCGCCATTGCGGCTCCCAGCCCTTGTGACCACGCATTGCCTCGCGGACGATGGCGAATACCGAATACTTCTTCACGTTCCTGCCTCGTGATGGCTTCCGGCGGACGTGTATCACTACCGAAACCGGCTCACCACCCTTGCGCTGTTTGCGACGGCCCGTGGCGTTTCGTCGCCTGTGGGAAATGGCCTGCAGCCCCTTCGCGTCGCATCCTTGCCGGTGCTACAGACGGTCCGGACCCAAGGATGAGGCATGAAAGTTGAAGTCGACATGGGCACGGCTGGGCCGGGCAGGCCCGCCATGCTCGATCTCGAGGAGCTTCTCGCTACACGCCTGCTGGTGCAGGGCAATTCCGGTTCAGGCAAGTCGCACCTCCTGCGCCGCCTGCTGGAGCAGAGTGCACCCTGGGTGCAGCAATGCGTGATCGACCCTGAAGGCGATTTCGTCACGCTCTCGGACAAGTTCGGCCATGTCGTGGTCGACGCTCAGCGCACAGAAAACGAACTCACGCGCATTGCCGGCCGCATCCGCCAGCACCGGGTCTCGGTGGTGCTCAACCTGGAAGGGCTCGACGTCGAACAGCAGATGCGCGCTGCAGCCGCCTTTCTCGGCGGTCTGTTCGATGCCGAACGCGACCATTGGTATCCAATGCTGGTCGTGGTCGACGAGGCACAGCTCTTCGCCCCCGCGGCAGCCGGAGAAGTGGCGGACGAAGCCCGGAAAGTCTCGCTGGGCGCGATGACCAACCTGATGTGTCGAGGCCGCAAGCGCGGCTTGGCGGGAGTCATCGCGACCCAGCGATTGGCCAAACTCGCAAAGAACGTCGCGGCGGAAGCGTCCAATTTCCTTATGGGCCGGACTTTCCTTGATATAGACATGGCGCGCGCCGCCGATCTGCTTGGCATGGACCGCCGCCAGGCCGAAATGTTCCGCGACCTTGCGCGCGGCCATTTCGTCGCCTTGGGCCCTGCTCTCTCGCGCCGGCCGCTGCCGGTGGTAATCGGCCCCGTCGAAACTCAGGCGCGCTCTTCCAGTCCAAAGCTGATGCCTCTTCCCGAAGCGCCCGAAGACGCGCGCGACCTGATCTTCACCGCCGGTCCGGAGGAGGAGAGGCCGCGTCCGGTTCGCCGGCCACCGCCGCCTACACCCACTGCCGATCTCATTGCCCAGTTGTCACGCCCCAAGCCAGCGCCGGAGCCCGAAGCTGAACCGGTCTTTCCGGCAATCGACGAGGCCGAACGGGAAGCGGGAATCGAGACGGTGCTGCGCGAAATCCTGGAGGATCCGGATGCCGGCTTCCGCACCGATGCCGTGCTCTACCAGGACTTTCTCGTGCGCTGCCGTATCAGGCGCGTTCCGGGCGACCCGTTGCCCCTGTCCACCTTCCGCCGCCGGCTGGCCGTCGCCCGCGCCGGCGTCGATATCGACATTGCCGGAAGCAGCCAGTGGACAAAGGCGCTGGAACTGTCGGAAACCCTGCCAGATGACCTCCAGGGCGTATTCCTGCTGGTAGCCCGTGCCGCCGTGGCAAAGGCGGCCTGTCCGTCCAATGCGGAGCTTGCCCGGGCCTATGGCACCCATTCGGAACGGCGCGCGCAGCGCCTGCTCACCTTTTTCGAGGAACGCGGCCTGCTGGTCGTGCGCACCGATTTCCATGGCAGACGCATCCTGGCCTTCCCCGACCTGGATTGCGAAACGCTGCCGGGCGACCCGAACGCCCCCGCGACGGCCCAGCAGGACGCTGCAGAATAGAATCGGCGAGGATGCGTGATTCCGATGGACAGGCGGCCGTGATTCTGTTATTGCGCGCCAGAATTCGTGGTGGATTCCATCGCGGAGGCAATTGGCGTTTGCCCTTTGCTGGTTCACCTCAAACTGGAAACACAGGATCGCCCGTGCAGGTACTCGTTCGCGACAACAATGTTGACCAGGCGCTCCGCGCGCTCAAGAAGAAGATGCAGCGCGAAGGCATTTTCCGCGAGATGAAGATGCGCGGCCACTACGAAAAGCCGTCCGAAAAGCGAGCCCGCGAAAAGGCCGAGGCTGTCCGGCGTGCCCGCAAGTTGGCGCGCAAGCGCGCCCAGCGCGAAGGCCTGATCCCCGGTTCGCCGCGCGCGGCCGCTGCTGGTGCCGCTCGCGCCCCGCGCTGATCTGGCCCATTTTCGTCTTTTTCGACGGATAGAGGTGGCGCGATGCCCATCGCGGCCACCTTTTGTTTTGAACGCAGGAGACAGGCCGACGGGGGACCGGTCGCAGGACAGGATAAGGAAAAGGCAGCGATGAATGCTTTTACCGGGACGCGCGGGGTCTTGTTGCGCAGTCATGTTCTTGGCGTCGCCGTTCTCACCGCTCTGGTCCTCGCGGGATGCCAGAGCGCGCCTGTTGGAGAACTTGCCAATATCGACAGGGCCCAGGGTGCTCCGGAGAACATTGCCTCGCTTTCGGCGGTCATCAGCCGCGATCCGAACAATCCCGAATCATACAATGTGCGAGGCTCGGCCTATGGCCGTGCCGGGCAGTACCAGGCTGCCCTCAAGGACTTCAACAAGGCGATCGAGCTCAACCCGAACTTCTACCAGGCCTATTCGAACCGAGCGCTGATCCACCGCTTCCTCGGCAACCAGCAGGCGGCGCTTGCCGACTACAATCGCTCCCTCCAGATCAATCCGAGCTACGATGCCGCCTATATCGGGCGCGGCAACCTCTACCGGAAGGCCGGGCAGGTTCAGCTTGCCTTCAACGACTTTCAGAAGGCGATCCAACTCGACACCACGGACGCGCGCGCCTACCATAATCGCGGCCTCATCTACCAGCAGCAAGGCCAGCACAAATTTGCGCTCGAGGATTTTTCGACCGCAATCTCGCTCGCGCCCAATGCTTCGGAACCTTACAATGGCCGGGGTCTCTCCTATCTCGCCACGGGCGACGAGGAGAATGCCTTCTCGGACTTCAACATGGCCATCAAGCTCGACCCGAAGAACGCCGAGGCCTGGGCCAACCAGGCCGTCGTTTACGAGCGCCGCGGCGAGAGGCAGCGCGCCGCCAAATCCTATCGCGAGGCCGTCCGCCTCAACCCGAACTACCAGCCGGCCAAGGATGGCCTGGCACGTGTAAGCTGACGTAGCGCGCTTGTTCCCTTTCTGACGTTCCCGGACCTGCCGGTCGCCTAGAGTTCTGGCAATCCGGGCAGCATCTGTCACGCTGCCTGAATGGCGCCCTATTCTACAGGAACGC
>QGUU01000262.1 GCA_003242525.1 Pseudomonadota bacterium
ACCCCCATAGGAACCCTGTCCCAGGGCTTGGTCCGGGGTAATCCCATATTTTCGCGTCACTGATGGAGACGCCGAAATGCTTGCTCGCCGCTTCACGATTGTCTGCCTACTGATGATGCTGTTCGGCATGGGCTTCGCCATCCTCGTGGCCGAGGCCAGCCGCGACCCGCGCCCCTGGGAAGAAACGGGCCGAGGTGGCTGCGGCATCTTTTGTCAGGGCCTTCTGCGCAACTAGCCGCACCACACAACGAAAGCGACGCAGCAATGCAACCGATCAGCAACAAATTGAGCACGGTTTTCAGGCTCCTGCCGCGCACCGCCGTGATGCTGATGATGTTGGCCGCGCCGGTGCTGGCTGTGCCCAGCATCCAGTCCGATGGCGGCGCCATCATAGAGGCACCCGCCATGAAGAAGAGCGGGGCCGGCCTCGTGCTGCTGGTCAGCCTGCAGAGGAACTAACCACGACATGCCTCTGGCTCCGGCGGTGCATCCCTCTCCCAACCGCCTTATTCCATCCTATAATGGGCCATGGAAAAGCGAATCTATCCCCAAGCCATTGATTCCGTCGTCGTCCCGGAACCGGTTGATCCGCAAACGTTCGATGACGCGGAAAAGGCGGTCAAAGCGCTGCAGGTGCTTTATGATCGCAACACCCGCTTCCTGCGCGACTCCTTCGCGGCGCTCACCGCAGGCGGCGATTCCAACAAACGGTATCGCGCCTTCTATCCAGAGGTCAGCGTCACCACGAATTCCTTTACCCTGGTCGACTCGCGGCAGGCGTACGGCCATATGCCCACGCCAGGGCATTTTGCCACCACGATCACTCGCCCGGACCTGTTCGAGCGCTATCTGATCGAACAGCTGAGCCTGATCATGCGCAATCATGGCGTGCCGGTTACCGTGTCGGAATCGACGACGCCGATTCCGCTGCACTTCGCCTTTCTGGAGGGCACGCATGTGGATGGCTCTGCGGCCGAAAGGATCAGGCGGCCGATCCGCGATCTGTTCGACGTACCGGATCTGGACGGCACGGACGATCACATTGCCAATGGAACGCTGGAACTGGGGCTGGGCGAGCCTCGGCCCTTGGCCGTGTTCACGGCCCAACGGATCGACTACTCGCTGCACCGGCTTACGCATTACACGGCCACCAGCCCGGAGCACTTCCAGAATTTCGTGCTCTTCACCAATTACCAGTTCTATATAGACGAGTTCTGTGCGCTCGCGCGTCAGAAGATGGCGAATGGCGGCGAGGGTTATTGCGAATTCGTCGAGCCGGGCAATGTCGTCACGCGCGCGGGAGAGGCGCCTCCCGCCGAAAGCATGGCGCTGACCCGCCTGCCCCAGATGCCCGCCTATCATCTGAAAAAGCCGAACCATGGGGGCATAACCATGGTCAATATCGGCGTAGGACCCTCCAACGCCAAGACGATCACGGACCACATCGCCGTGCTGAGGCCCCATGCCTGGGTAATGCTCGGCCATTGCGCTGGCCTGCGAAACACGCAGGCGCTGGGAGACTATGTACTGGCTCACGCCTATGTGCGCGAGGACCACGTGCTGGATGATGACCTGCCGGTATGGGTGCCAATTCCACCGCTGGCCGAGATACAGGTAGCGCTTCAGGAGGCGGTGCAGGAGGTCACGGGCCTGACCGGCTACGAACTCAAGCGGATCATGCGCACCGGCACGGTCGCCACTATCGACAACCGCAATTGGGAATTGCGCGACCAGCGCGGCCCTGTGCAACGCCTCTCGCAGTCGCGCGCGATAGCACTGGACATGGAATCGGCCACGATCGCGGCAAACGGCTTCCGTTTCCGGGTGCCCTACGGGACGCTGCTATGCGTGTCCGACAAGCCTTTGCACGGCGAGCTGAAGCTGCCCGGCATGGCCAGCGAGTTTTACAAGCGGCAGGTGGCGCAGCATCTGACGATCGGCATACGGGCGATGGAGAAACTCGCAGAAATGCCGATGGAACGGCTGCATTCGCGCAAGCTGCGCAGTTTCTCGGAGACGGCGTTCCAGTAACGAAGGGCTCAGTCGCCGTTCACAAGTTCGAGAATCAGGCGGTGCATGTTGCCGCCCTGGCGGAACTCTTCGCGATCGAAATCGCGGCCCTGCTTGCGTTGCGTTGCCGAGGCTTCGGCCAGGCGCCTGGTGAGTTCGGCCCGGATCTTCTTGCACTGGGGATCGTCATCAACGGTGAAGCCGACCGAAAATGCCTCGATCGTCCTGACCATTTGCAGGATGCTTTCGCCATGCACCTTTTCATGGGCGAGCACGCCGGCTGCGAACCTTTCCCAACGCGCCTTGACCGCTTTTGGAAGGTTTTCGGACGGTTTCGGTACCGTATAGGTGATCGTCAACCATGGCTTGGCGACGCCCAGCACGCAGGCATTGCCGCGCCGCTCGTATTTTCGCGTCCATTTCAGATCGAAGGTGGTGTGCGCAATGGCGCGTGTGTTGCCCAGTTTCGGCCCACGCTCGCCTATCGAAAGATAGAGCTCCATTCCCGTTCTTCCGTTGATGGGATAAGTCTCTATCCTTTCGGCAATCCTTCCCTCGGCAGAAACTACCACCGGAAAAGCACCAAGAAGGACGGCTGTCATTAGCAGACAGAAGCAAATCTGGTAACCGTTCCGCATCGAGGCGATGGTCCTTCTCGTGCCCGCGTTGTAAACCTTCCTATCATCAATGAGCCGCATTTGTCCGCTCAAGCACGCGCCATGAATCTTGTCCGCACAACCCTGCGATCACCTCTCAAGCTCGCGCTTCTGGCGCTGCTTGGCCTGGCTGCCATGCTGGCGGCAGGGCTTGCGGGTCGCTGGTCCCCCTGGCTCGACGCCTTCTCGCATTTCAGGGTCCATTTCGCCGTGGCGGCGGCACTGCTCTCCCTGGCCCTGCTGGCAACCCGGTTCCGGCTAGTCGCCGCTTCCGTTCTCGTGCTTGCGATTGCGTGCCTTTCCACCGTACCGGGCGCGCGCGCGTGGCTGGGGCTCAGCCCGGTTCAGGCCGGCCTCGAGCCAAGGGCCGAGGACCAGCCGATCTATCGGCTGCTGCAACTGAACCTGCGCTTCAACAACCCGACACCGGAGAAGGTGCTCTCGCTGATCGGGCGCACCCGGCCCGACATCATCACCTTGCAGGAGGCGACGCCGGAATGGCGAGCCAGGTTCCAGTCGCTGGCGCACGCCTATCCCCACCAGATCTACTGCGAATCCATATTCGGCTCAGCGATCTTGTCCCGGCGCCCCCTGGCGGAGGGAACGTGGGCGCAGTGCCATACATTTGGAACGCTTGCTACGGCAACCGTGGATTTCGGGGGAAGAAGTGTCGATGTGGCGTCCATCCACATGGGCTGGCCATGGCCGCGCCAGCAGACCTGGCAGATCCGTGCCATCTCGAAGCCGCTTGCTGCGCTTGCCGATACGGCGATCATGGGCGGAGATTGCAACGCCGCGCCCTGGAGCGCCGCAGTCAGTCACATCGCCCGTCATGGCGGATTGACCGTGATGCCGTCCGTTGGCCCGACATGGCTATGGCGACGGTTGCCGGACGCATTGCGTTTTGCCGGCCTTCCCATCGACCATGTGTTCTCCAAGGGAGATGTCGTCGTCCATTCGGCGAGCAAGATGGCTCCGGCCGGTTCGGACCATCTGCCGATCCTGGTGGAGTTCTCGTTGCGTCCGAGGCCTTCCGAGCCGCTGGAGAACGCAGAGACGGCAACGGCCGCGGCCGAGACGACCGCTGCGGCCGGCGCAACAGGCGGATAGGAGAGCGGGGGCGTCCCGATCCCGCTACATGTTCTGGTAGACCGGCCCTTCGCCGCCCTGTGGCGGCACCCAGTTGATGTTCTGGTTCGGGTCCTTGATGTCGCAAGTCTTGCAGTGGACGCAGTTCTGCGCGTTGATGACGAAGCGCACATCCTTGGCAGAGGGATCGGCCGCAGGATTGCCATCCTTGTCGACCCACTCGTACACGCCGGCGGGACAGTAGCGCGTGGACGGCCCGGCATAGACATCGTGCTCGGAGCGCTTCTGCAGATCCATGTCCTGCACCAGCAGGTGCACCGGTTCGTTTTCGTCGTGATTGGTGTTGGACAGGAATACCGAGGAAAGCCGGTCGAAGGTCAGCACGCCATCGGGCTTGGGATATTCAATCCGGGCGTGCCTGGCGGCCGGCTCCAGGGAAGCCGCATCGGTCTTGCCGTGCTTGAGTGTGCCGAAGGGGGAAAAGCCGAACAGCGTGTTGCACCACATGTCCAGGCCGCCCAGCCCGATGCCGACCACCGTGCCGAACCGCGACCAGAGCGGCTTGACGTTGCGGACCTTCTTCAGGTCCTTGCCAATGTCGCTGCCGCGCCAGGCCTGCTCGTATGAGGCGAGCTCATCATGGCTGCGGCCGGCGGCAATCGCCTCGGCCACATGCTCGGCCGCGAGCATTCCCGATAGCACCGCATTGTGCGAGCCCTTGATGCGAGGAACGTTGACAAAACCGGCAGAGCAGCCAATCAGCGCCCCTCCGGGGAAGGACAGCTTCGGCACGGATTGCCAGCCGCCCTC
>QGUU01000263.1 GCA_003242525.1 Pseudomonadota bacterium
GAAGCGCTTTACGATCCGATCCTCAAGCGAATGGAACGTCACCACTGCCAGACGGCCGCCTGGCTTCAGCACGCGTTCGGCCCCAAGCAGCGCCCGGGCCAACTCGCCGAGTTCGTCATTGACGTAGATGCGCAGGGCCTGGAATACCCGCGTGGCTGGATGGATACGGTCTCCCGGCTTGCGCCCGACACAGGTTTCGATCGCATCGGCCAGGTCGAGCGTACGTTCGAAAGGCCGCCTCGCCCGCCTTTGCTCGATCATGCGAGCAATCCGCCCGGCATGGCGCTCTTCGCCGAGCAGGCCGAAGATGCGGGCGAGATCGCCGGTCTTGAAGGTGTTGACCACCTCGGCCGCGCTAAGGCCAGCCTGCGCCATGCGCATGTCAAGCGGCCCGTCGGCACGGAAGGAGAAACCGCGGCCGGCCTCATCGAGCTGCATGGACGACACGCCAATGTCCAGAACCACGCCATCAACGGTTTCGGCATGTTCGGCCAGGGTCGAGAACGGGGCCTGCACCAGCTTCAGCCGACCCGCAAATTCACGCTCCATTGCGCGACCGGCGGCAATCGCGTCCGGGTCGCGGTCGATAGCCACAACTGACGCGCCTTTCTCCAGAATTGCCCTCGTATAGCCGCCGGCGCCGAAGGTGCCGTCAATAACCGTATCGCCCGGCCCGGGCGACAGGGCCTGAAGGACCTCGGCGAGTAGAACCGGAATGTGGCGGGCCGGTCCGCCAACGGCGTGAACCTCATCGCCGTGGCCAGCCATCATTCCGGTTGCCCCCCAGGCTCGCCGGCTTGCCCCGCCCCCTGCCGGAGTCGCAACAGCCTTGCCCTTACGGCCGCCGAATGTTCGGCCAGCCGTGATGGCTCCCAGATCTGGAAGAAGTGCCCGCGACCCACGAAGGCAACCTCCGTAGTGATCCCCGTATGGGAGCGTATGAAATCGGAGACGGTGATGCGGCCATCCTGATCGAGCTTGAGAAAGGCCCCATCCCCATGAATGAAGAACGACATGTCGTCCGCAGTCTGCAGGAACGGGTCTTCCTTCGCGATGCGCTCCTCGTACCTGTCGAGCAGATCGAGGCCGCCCACATCCAGCGCGGGCACGTCCAGGCAACGTAGCGCGTAGAGTTCGGAATAGCCCCGCTTCTGCACGACCGAGCGGAAATGCGCCGGCACCGAAACCCTCCCCTTGGCGTCGATCCTGTTTGTCGCACTCGACAGAAAACGGTCCATTGAACATTACAGCCGCTTCCGCCGCCGCATCCCTGTGCATCCCGCCATCCGCGCCGCCGCGACGCGATCCCTTGCCAGCATCTCCGTCGTCAGGGCAGCAGGAAGCGTACGGACGGCCGCCGCCCGCGACTGCCCTTCCGGCGAACGCTTCACCCTGACCCGAAACGAAAGCTTGATTGCCTGAATGGGATAGCATGGGGCACTATGGGCGTCAACGGGAAGGAGGCACACGCTCCTATCTACAGTCTGGGTGATGGCGGCATTTCGGAGCTTGCCGTCTTTATCGTCCATTAAGCCTAACGAAGTGTGTACGCGGCCTTCGGCAGCTGCTAGATGGCGGGCATCGGCCTAGCAGCGATTTCATGGCCTTTCAGGGGGGAGCCCAGCGATGTCCAAGCCACTCAAGTCTCTTGCCGCTGGCTTGGCTCATCTGCGCGATGCCCACCTGAAACCCGGCGACGCCATACCCCTGCCGCTGACCATGGCCTCGGTCTTCCACTCGCCCGGAGACGCCTCGGGTTTCCATCAATACGGCCGGTTCAGCAACCCTACCTGGACCGCCGTGGAGGAGATGCTGGGTTACCTGGAAGACGCGCCCTGTATCGGCTTCCCCTCCGGCATGGCCGCGATTTCGGCGCTGCTGTTCAGCCTCGCGAAAAGCGGCGATCGGATACTGTTGTCATCGGACGGCTACCCCACAACCCGTCTTGTCGCCGAGCGCCTTGCTGCCTTCGGCGTCCATTTCGACACGCGCCCTACCGCTTCCTTTCTGGATGGAGGTTTTGAAGGTTACCGGCTTGTCTATGCCGAGACGCCGGCCAATCCGGGACTGGATATTTGCGACATCGCCGCGGTGTCGGAAGCGGTCCATGCCGGCGGGGGCATTTTCATAGTCGACAACACAACGATGACGCCATTCGGCCAGCGCCCCCTCGAACACGGCGCCGACGTGGTAGTGGCGGCCGATACAAAGGCGCCGAACGGTCATTCCGACGTCCTGTTCGGCCATGTCGCAAGCCGCAACGCCGAGATCATTGCGGCAGTGCAGGAGTGGCGACAGACATGCGGTGTCATTCCCAGCCCGTTCGACGCCTGGATGGTGCATCGCGGCCTGGAAACGCTGGAGATCCGTTTCGAGCGCATGTGCGATACGGCGGAATTCATCGCGCCGCGCCTGAAAGCGCACAAGGCCGTTCGTTCGCTACGCTACCCTGGTCTGGCTGACGATCCGTCGCACAATCTGGCACGGGCGCAAATGGAGCGTTTCGGTTTCCTCATCAGCTTCGTGCTGGACTCGGCGGAAAAGGCCGAAGAGTTCATCCAGGGTTGCCCCCTCGTCGAATCTGCCACCTCCTTCGGCGGTGTGCATACGGCCGCAGAACGCAGGACGAAGCGGGGCGACGCCGTACCGCCCGGTTTCGTGCGCCTTTCGATCGGCTGCGAGCCGGCCGAGGAACTATGGCAGGCGATTGAAACCTCGCTCGACAGGCTTTGTGCGTAGCGGCCAGAGGACGCCCTCAGTCAGGACTCACCGTCAAGAAGCGCCAGCCGGCCTGTAAGCCGGGTTCTGTATGGCCCCTGCCCAATGGGCAGCGACGTGGCGGCCATTCATCTTGGACGCGCATTGCTGCACGCCTCACGCAACCTACCCGGGCGGCTGGGCCGGAAACAGCCCCGAGAGTTGCCCCTCGCGCCGCCCCTATTCGGTCTTGCTCCCGGTGGGGTTTGCCGTGCCGCTCCCGTTGCCGGTCGCGCGGTGGGCTCTTACCCCACCCTTTCACCCTTACCACGCAAGCGTGGCGGTCTGCTTTCTGTGGCACTTTCCCTGGGGTTGCCCCCGCCGGCCGTTAGCCGGCACCGTGTTTCCATGGAGCCCGGACTTTCCTCACCCGCAGCCTTTCGGCATCAGCGGGCGCGGCCGCCCGGCCGGCTGGCATTGCGTATAAAGGGATTTGCGGCGCAAAAGGCAAACGAAAAAGCCGGCGGTCACCCGCCGGCTTTCGTCATGCAGGGTTGCCAGCCGATGCCATCTGCACCTTCACCTTCTGGCAATATGCTGAAGACACCGGGTTCATGCGGCGGGCCGCATGACCGGCATTGTATTTGAGGATTGTGCCGCAAAGCGTGCCGTCGCCGAGATCCTTCGCCATGGCAAGGTATTTCATGCCGAACTTGATGTTGGTTTCAGGATCATAGAGCCCCTTGACCGATCCCGTGTATCCCAGCATCCGTGCCGTGGAGGGTTTGATCTGCATGAGGCCCACTTCCCCCGCGCTGCCCGTGACATGGGGGCGGAAGTTGCTTTCGATCCCCACGACTGCGCGCGCCAGCGACACGGAAATCCCGTACTGCGCGGCATAGCGGGCAATGATGGCATCGTAAGGGGCGCTTTTGGCGCGCGAGCCGGTCGAAGCCGTCTGAATGGAATCTACCTTGGGCGAGACGGAAACGGGCTTGCGCGACTTGGCTTTCGCGGTCTTGACGGATGTCACCTGCGTCCCCGATTTCTTTCTGCTCGCTGACTTTTTGGCCTTTCGGCTGGCCGTCTTTTGTTCGGCGGCTTTCTGTTGACTCACCTTCTGTTTCCCAGGCTCCCGCTTGGCGGCCTTCTGCGCTTTCTCCTTCTTCGCACGGGCGGAACATTCCACAAGGCTGGCGCAGCTCTTTTCAGCCGTGCCTTTCGGCTGCGAATTCTTGGCGGAGTAAGTCTTGGCCGAACGCGCAAACGGCGATCCGCTGGCGTCCTTAGCCGCCCCGGGGGTTACGGTGGCAAAGCTTATCACTGCGGCAGCCAGCGCTGCCGTTAGAACGGTCGGTCTGTACATGATTCCTGTTTTGTCTGGCCGGGCGGGAGGTGGCACGGCAGTTTCTATTGGATGCCGCATTGCGGAAAACGCAGCCGGCATCGGCGGATGCCCGGACCTGCAAGACGAATGAGCGCCAAAAAAGGCGGTTCAAGTCACTTTAAGTGACTGAATGTAACCTTGTCCTAAAACACCAATTGCTTGAACAAGCTACGCCGCCAGCGCAGCGACAAGCCTGTGAAGCGTCAAAATGGTTGAGCGGTCGGCCAAGCCATCCACGCGACGCGGCCGGAAATGACGCTGGAAGGCGGCGACCACCGTGCTGGTCTGCTGATCGTAAAATCCGGTGATCTCGATGCCGTAACCCCAATAGGAGAGCAGGGATTGCAGCTTTTCCACGGGCTTGCCGGAAGAGCCGATATCGAGCACTGGCCCAGAACTGATCCGCGCGGGCTCGCGGTAAAGCCCAACCCCTGCGTCGCCCAGTGTTTTC